>JASJDS010000162.1 GCA_030065055.1 Calothrix sp. MO_192.B10 | reverse complement strand
CTTGGGAAGCCATTGCGGTCTTGTGGGTTTCCCACTAAGAGCAAATGGCGTGTCTCCCCAAGTGGAGTAACTGCCGAAAGGGTGAATCCTGCGGATACGCTGCGCGAGCCCCGGCATAAGCAAACTGCCGTTCACCCTTCTAGGGTGAAGGTGCAAGATATGAGGTAAAATCCCCGTTGCTCCCACATAATTCGCTCATTCGCTCATTCTACATTCTTTTAAAAGCTTTTATATGCTCAAACTCTCGCGCTCGTTCTTGGATTTGCGTACTAATGCGATCGCAGACTAAATCGCAAACTTCAAATAATATAGGATCGCAGATGGAGTAATAGACACTCACTCCTTGAGGTTGGCGAGATACAAGACCAACTTGAGTTAATACTTTTAAATGTTTGGAAAGATTTGCTTGACCTAGGCCAGTTGCTTCGCCAATTTCTGTGACATTCAATGGTCCAGTCTGCAAACAACGTAAAATCTGAAGCCGACTGACTTCTGAAAGCACCTTGAAATATTCTGCAACAGGGGCTAAAACTTCTGGAGATGCGGTCTGAGAAAAAGTCTTTGACATACTATGAAGTAAATTGTTTTGCCAAACTAGATAGCTATAATGATTACTTAAACTAGTCTTGAAATAACAAATTTGGGTATTCTGCATCAGAATATCATATGAAATCAATATAATACTTTTTTCGGTTGAGTGAGGTACACAATCAAACCTCACCGAAGAGGCAGAGGGGAAGGAAGCAACCGAGGGGGGGAGTAAAGCGGAACATGGGTATGAAGCCCCGTCCTTCCAGGTCGCTTGCTTGGACGCTTGGCGGAGTAGAAGCTCGTCTCAGTCTCTCCCCCTGCCCCCTGCAAAGATGCCTCTTTTGAACCCCGCTAAAGCCACCCCTCTCCTTTCTCCTTATGAAGGAGAAGGGAAGGGGGTGAGGTAAGCAGCCGTATTGCATCCAAGTGAAAACCTCTCTATTTCCATGTTTCTTGGTCTAAAAAGAATAATTCTCACTGACTGAAACATACTTGCTCGTAGAGTTTACCAGCTTGTTCCCAAGTAAATTCTGTTTTTACCATTTGTCTAGCATTAGTAGACAACTCATTTCTCAATTGAGGATGGTCAAATAGCTGACTGATAGCTTTGACATATTCTTCAGGTGTGTTAGCTCTTAATGCTCTTGGAGGAACCCCTGCATCATCTACAGAAAGTCCTTCCAAACCGCGATCGCTCCCTACTACCGGCACGCCAGCAGCCATCGCTTCTAAAGTTTTATTTTTAATCCCGAACCCTGTACGCATTGGAACTACACAGATGGTAGCTTGGTGTAGATACTCTACCATTGAAGGTACGCGTCCAGTGATATTAATTCCCCATATTTTTTTGAGTTCCAAGATAGAAGATACAGGGTTAGAACCAACAACATCAAAAGTTGTATCTGGGTACAATTTTTGAATTTTTGGTAATACTTGATTAGCGAAAAAGCAGACAGCATCAATATTTGCCAAGTTATCCATTGCGCCGATGAAAATTAAGCGGTATCCTCCCGGATCGCTGGTACGATCAGGAAAAGCAAGTAAATCTACACCATTAGGAATTACCGTAATTTTGCTGTTGGGGTTAAGTGTTTGTAGTTGAATTTTATCTTCTTCTGTGGTAACAACAATTTGCGAGAACTTAGAGCAGTAACTATGTTCATAGCGTCGCAATAATGGCAGATTTATTTTATCTCTCAGAGGATTTTCAGAAATACCTGTTTTCAATTGGTTGCGGCAAGTTCCGTACACAGAACTATGGACATTAACTAAGGTTTTGACTTGTTTTTGGAAATGGGGTTTGATATAAATTTCATTAACGCTATGCTCACAGGTAATTACATCACATTTTCCTCCTTGGACAAAATTATCAATCCAATTTTGCATCTCCATAGAATAGCGGTTTAACACACTGGGTGGTGTACCTGTTAGGAGAAATTGATTAAATCTTTGGATTTTTTTCAGTATTCCTCCTGTGGTTGAAATTTTTGCAGGACGGTTAAAAAGAACTAGATTATCGACAAAATTCCTTAACCCATTTATTTCTGCTTCTGTGACACCAGATTCCTGCTGAGTCACTAAGGTAATAGAATGATTTTTAGCCAGATATTTGAGTAAATTAAAAGTTCTAACTTGGGTGCCTCCGCGAGTTGGCGGATAGGGAAAGGTAGAAGATATAATCAAAATGTTCATAACTAATGGTATTAAAACAAAACTAATAAAGTGCTTCGGATTTATATAATTAGCTATTATATATCTATTTAGCAGGAAAATTAAATTAATTAGAACATGGTAATATATTTATGAATATTCTTTTGATGGGATATTATGGGTTTAAAAATATTGGCGACGACCTATTTGTAACCCAGTTGGTTAATTACCTAAGTAATCAAGAATATGTTGAGCATATTTTCCTATTTTGCCAACAAGATTACTATGAATTTACCAGCAATAAAGTTGTTATTTTGCCGACAGATAAACTTTCTAAGTCCAAGAGATTATCAATCATTTTACAAAGTGATTATATAATTTGGGGGGGAGGTAGTTTAAATTTACAAGGTAAACCCAAAAATTTATTAAGATTGCAAAAAATAGCTAAAATTACTAGAAAAAAATTCTGCTTTATTGGTGTAGGATTAGAGACTATTCAAGCTGGGGATGAAAGGAGTAAATATCCGGTTTTTCAAAATGCTGATTTTCTATATTTGAGAGATAATTATTCCTATGATTTAGCTATCAAAAAATTAAAACTACTTAAATCCTGTCATTTAGGTGGTGACTTAGCATTTTTAAATCTTGATTTATACAATCTATATATAAAGCAGAAAGAAAAGTCGAATCAGATCAAAAATATTTCATTTACTGGTAAATTTTGGTGGGGTGAAGGCAGAGCAGAATTTTATGCACAACAATTAATGCAGTTTGTGTATAAATATCATTCTGTAATTCATTTACTACCTGCACATATGGGAGATGAAAGAAATGATAATCGCTTTCATAAATTACTCATAAAATACCTACCAGAGGCAAACTATCGGCTATACTCATGGGATAAACCCGGAGATTTTTTAGAGATATTAAGTAACATAGATTTTCATATTGGCAATCGCCTTCATTCAATAATACTTGCTGATATTCTTGGAGTGCCTAATATTGGTATAGGAGACACTAATTCTAAAATAGGACATTACATAAATAAAACTAAAATGCTTTCCCAGGAAAGAGTATTAGAATTTATGGAACCATTAGAAGCAACACATATCGAAAAAATATTTCAACAATATCACAGACCTGATGAATTTATTTTTAATGAATTCCTGACTGCTCAAAAAGGATTAGAATTGATGTTGATGAATTAATTTTGTGAAAATATTATTATCGAAAAAATGCCTAAAGTTAGTATTTGTATCCCTACATATAATCGTATTCATCTTCTAGGTTTTGCTATTGAGAGCGTACTCAATCAGACTTACAAAGACTTTGAACTAATTATCTGTGATGATGGTTCTCGTGATGGTACATCAGAGTTAATGTCTCAGTATCAAGATAGTAGGATTAAGTATATTCAACATTCTCAAAATATTGGCAAAAGTAATAATATGCTCTCTGGCTTTGAAGCAGCTAGGGGTGAATATTTCGTTAAATTTGATGATGATGATAGGCTAAATTCAGATTTTTTAGCACATACGATAGATATTCTAGAGAATAATTTAAATATTGATTTTGTTGGTACTGATCACTGGATAATTGATATTAATAACGTCCGGAATGAAGCACAAACTAAGGCAAATTCTCGACGTTGGGGAAGAGCAAATTTACCAGAAGGAGTAGTAGATAATTTATTGGAGGTAGTTTTTATTCATCAAAGCTTCCAAATCGGTGCAACTTTATTTCGCCGCCAAGTACTAGATGAATTAGGATTTATGCAACAAAATTGGCAAAATTGCGAGGATAATGATTTATTTGTGCGGTTAGCTTTGGCAGAGAAAAAGGGATATTATTTGCCAGAATTATTGATGGAATATCGCGTACATGCAGAACAGCAAGGAATTAATCGAGCTATTCCCTATTTATTTGATAAATTGCAATATTTAGAAAGTTATAATTTTGCATCTGAAAAGCTAGAAAAATGTAGATTACACCGCCTTGACGAAACGAAGTTATTATTGGGTTTACGATTAATTGAAAAGGGTGATACCCAGAAAGGAAGGGAACTCATTTTAGCAGGTAAATCGGCTTCAAATACTAAGATGTGGATTGGATTAGCTTTGTCTTTTTTACCTGTGCAAGGGAGGAAGAAAATGTTTGATATTTTGAGGAAGTTAAGAGGGTAAATACCCTGATACCAATTCTATGTAAAGTTGCGCCAAATAGATTTCGTAGAGACGTTGCACTGCAACGTCTCTACAATTAATATAAATTGCATCTTCATACAGAAACAGTATGATATCTTGTACCTTGTCAATGAGCGTCTGGTGCAAGATGTGAATATAGTAAAAATCGGTTAGTATTTTTGACTCTAACTGAACTGTATTTAATTATTAAGAATTTTCAATCATTATAGGACTTACGCAACTGGCATATTTTTTCTGTAGGGGAGGCAAAATGCGGTGTAGATTTTCTACCCGCATTATTGCCGTTGCGTGAGGTGCGCGAAAATATTTGAACGTAGCAATCAGACTTATAACATCACGCACCAACCACCGATTGTGACAATTGCGTAAGTCCTGAATTAAACCCCATCCATCTTGAAACCTGGAGTTTTCATGTAGGTTGGGTTGTTCGCGTTAGCGTTGCGTAGCAATAGCATGAAACCCAACGGCAGCAATACTTTCGTTGGGTTACGCTATCGCTAACCCAACCTACAAAAATTACGAATCTCAAGGTGGTTTTGGTTTAATTTGTTTATTATATTTTCTTGATATTAGAGGAACAAAACTAAATTTTTCAAAATGCCCGCACTTCGTGCCCCTGGGAGCATGCCAATTTTTCAAAAATATTACGTAGTGTGAGCCGGAAAGCTCCCTTGATATCTAATGCGGGCAAAGACAGGCTTTGTCCATGTAGGGATATCCTTCTAGAGGATTGCATAAAAATTGGGATACTCCCTTGCTTAGCGGCTGCCAAGGGGAGGAACACCTAGTAACTTTTCTCAAAAAACAACTAGAATAGAAGTAAAAATAGTCGCAAATATAACTGTGATTACTTGCAGAGTTGGGATAAAAATCATGGGCATCAAGATGATTTTAACCTTAGCAATTGCTTTCGGGATAGGTGGGCTAACAAACCAAGCTCAAGCACAGTCACCAGTAGCACCAAATACAAATATTGGACAATATGTTTTGTCTGGAGATTCTCTCTCTGACATTAATAATAGAAATGCGGAGAATGACTTCAGTAATTTTTTCTTGAGCGATAAATCTGACTCAGTTATCGACGGGAAAGTGGAAGAAAATACCGATTCTAATGCAGATGAGGGGGGAATTCGATTCCGTAAAGTTGAGGAGTCCTTATCACAGACAGACACGCCAATTATTCTTCAGCCAGCAGAATCTTTTAATGGTAATGATGGGGTACAAGTGGAGTTAGATTTGGGTCGATAATGGGATCTTAGATGCACAGATAGAGGATGTGAGGTTTGTGGGGATATTATTGGGTTTAGCTTGGGGAGAAGGTAAAAGATTTTGATTCACCTTTTCTCCTTATACCTAAGTTCCCATACAGGTATTTACTCACAATTATTAGGCTTAACCGATGCCGAAATTGCCACCTTCAAAGCATTGGGTGCTGTGAAAGACGGGGAAATATAAAAAAATCTTCTTCCCTTTTATACAAACAATTGACCCAAACGCTTTAAAATTCTCAAAACTATATACAAATCATCCCCGCGTCTGAGAGTAAATTCATCAGACAATGCATAAATTGGTTCTTCTCCTCTTATCATTTTCATAAAAATAAAATTTCCCCCATTTGTCACCAAGCCGAATACGGGTTTATCTGGTTTAGGATTGGCTAACATATAAGCCAATGCTTGAGGAATTCCCACCTCCAAAGAAAAACCTGCTTGCTTCGATTCAATGACAACAATCCAAAGTTGGTCTTGTAAAACTAAAACATCAATCTTACCGCGAATAATTACCCCTTCATCTTCATCACAAATTTCCACTGATGACTCACTTGTGGAATAAAAAGGTGGCAAATAAAAGCCTGCACAATTTAACAAAGGTGATAACACCACCATCTTAACCATGTCCTCAAGCATCGGACGTTTAGTTAAGTTCAAATAACTTGCTTTTACCCGCTCTAATTGCTGCTTTTCAATCTCACTTAACTTTGGTATATTTTCTTGCCACTCTGTAAAAAATTGCTTATCATCTGATAATCGCAGCTTAAACTTCTTCTCTAAATCGTACAATCTGATCTTTTCAGACTGAATAATTTGTGTCATATTTAATCAACCCCCTATATTTTGTCTTTTCAGCATATTTATTGACTCGCCCTTTTAATTTTATCTAGTATTTTCCTGAACACAGTTTTCTGATCTAAACTTGTACCCTGTTTTTAGTTGTTTTTTTGTCTAAGTCCCGATAACTGATAATTGATAACTGAAATGACACAGCCCACTGTTTCCCCTAATACAAACAGCACTCCAAAAAAGGGTAAATCCCTGCCCTCTGGATTAATTATCCGCACGGGAAAATTTATCTGGACAACCATGTGGCAAATCATGATGTCCAATCTCGCCCCCCGGAATAAATCGGGGGAGTATATTCGCCCCGCAACTCAGTTCCATCACTTCATTGGTACGGAACCAGATAACCCCTACCCACCAGCCACAGGACGCTACAATCTCTATGTCGGCTTGGGATGTCCTTGGGCACATCGAACTTTAGTTGTGCGATCGCTCAAGGGTTTACAAGATACAATATCAGTTACCATCGTTTCCCCATCCAGTGATGAAGGAATATGGGTACTGAATCAAGAGTCAGAGGGTTGTCGCACTCTCCCCGAACTTTATAATTTGGCACAGCCAGGATATCAAGGGCGTTGTACTGTACCAGTGTTGTGGGATAAGCAAACTAAGACAATTGTTAATAACGAAAGTGCAGAAATTATCGTCATTTTAAATTCCCAGTTTAATCAGTTTGCTACCAATCCCACCTTGGATTTATATCCTGAAGAACTACGTAAACAAATAGATACATGGAACGAAAAAATCTATCATGCAGTAAATAACGGTGTGTATCGCTGTGGCTTTGCCCAAACCCAGTCAGCATACGAAAAAGCCTGCGAAGAATTATTTACAGTTATAGATGAAATTGATACAGTCTTAGAGACAAATCGCTATCTCTGCGGTGACAAAGTGACATTGGCAGATGTGCGTTTATTTACTACCTTGTTTCGTTTTGATGTGGTTTACTACGGTTTATTTAAATGCAACCGTCGCCGCATTCAAGACTACAAAAATTTGGGAGCTTACCTACGGGATTTGTATCAATTACCAGGAGTCGCTGATACTTGTGATTTAGAAAGCGTCAAACGGGACTATTATGGCAATTTATTTCCCCTCAATCCTGGCGGTATTATACCCTCCGGACCCGATATTACTAACCTTTTACAACCACACCACCGGGAAGAACTAAGTAATAAGTAATAAGTAATAGACCTCTGTTGGAAATTAAATATGCGGAGTGCCAAAACCCTTGTTCCAGACGTAGCAATGCTACGTCTCTACATTCTTTTCCGGAGAAGTCTAATAAGTAATCTCCTTCCCTCCATCACTCCGAACTCCTTAATGATGTTTGCCTTAAGGATGGCGCTTAAGGTAATATATAATCTAAAAATCTAAATTATAGGTTGATGTCAACTACTAATATGCGCCCCCGTTTGGCTTTGACTATGGGAGACCCGGCAGGAATTGGCGCAGAGGTAATTTTAAAAGCATTGGCAGATCCCCATCTCAGACAAGATGGTGAGATAGTAGTTGTAGGTAGTAGGGATTTACTGGTAGAAAGCTACACCAACCTGAATTTAGCTGCCAAAATAGCACCTTTGGCAAATCCAGATAATATATCTGTCCTGGATGTACCATTAGATGAAACAATTAAGGCAGATATTACCATTGGTCAAGGAAATTCTGCTAGTGGTGCTGCTAGTTTCGCTTATATGGAAACTGCGATCGCTCGCACTTTAACTGGAGAATTTGATGCTATAGTCACCGCACCCATCGCCAAATCAGCATGGAGAGCCGCAGGGTACCATTATCCCGGTCAAACGGAATTATTGGCACAAAAATCCGGTATAAATAAATTTGGGATGCTATTCGTAGCGCGATCGCCCCATACAAATTGGACACTACGCTGTTTACTTGCTACCACTCATATCCCTTTAAGTCAAGTACCCCAGGTATTAACACCACAGTTAATGACTCAAAAACTAGATTTACTAGTAGAGTGCTTAGAACAAGACTTCGGGATTAAGAATGGTAAAATTGCGATCGCTGGTTTAAATCCCCATAGTGGGGAAGCAGGACAATTAGGGAATGAAGAACAGGATTGGTTTATTCCTTGGTTAGAGCAACAACGTCAACAACGTCCTCACTTACAACTATATGGCCCTATTCCCCCAGATACCATGTGGGTAGAGCCGGGTAAAGCTTGGTACGGCAATAAACAAAACACACCAGCAGCTGATGGTTATCTCGCACTTTACCACGACCAAGGTTTAATCCCCGTCAAATTAATGGCATTTGACCGTGCTGTGAATACAACCATTGGTCTCCCTTTTATTCGCACCTCACCCGATCATGGTACAGCATTTGATATTGCTGGCAAGGGAATTGCCGATGCTACTAGCATGAAAGCTGCCATTAAATTAGCATTTGAGTTAGCCTTACACAACAAAACTGAGAGATAATATTAGTCAATCAATCTTGAGATAGATCACAAATAACTATTTTTCTGTTTATAACAATTTCAAATTTTCTTAATAAAAAGCAAGATAATTTTTACAACAATATATTAACTTATTTTACTGATAAAAAAAATGAATCTATTCAGAATTAAGTACATAGAATGCTAGTATTAACTCGATGTTTTTACTTACCCAGGAAAACCATGAGTAAGATGTTGCGTAACTTATTAATTGGTGCTGGAGTTGCTGCGGTTGGTGCCATTGGCACCAAAAAGGCAGTAGATTATTTCCGCAACCGTGGCGAAGAAGAAGTTGTGGATGAAAATCAAGACGATGCGGAAGCTACCTCTCCTGAAGAAGTTGCCTATGTGACTGTAGAGACTAGTTCTGTTCAAGACTTTTTAGATAACAGTTTTGGCGATCCTGGTCGTTATGTTCCCAACCGTCCACCTAAAGTTTTTGACTATCAAGATCAACAGTATATGGTAATTTGGGCAAAGGATAATAAGCAAGATAAAAATCAAATGATGGCTTTTCATTATACCGATGGGGGTCGGAAGATGGTTGCCAGTGTAGGATATACAGATGACAAAACGGATTACAATCTCAGCTTAGATGATACACCTTTTGCTGTAGAAGTAAATGGCGAAAAAATTACCTCTGGACAGTCAGAAACCTCTGGTGCTAGTGATGTTGACTTTGTCCTAGCTACTGCTTAAATGAACAATATTGGGTCAGGGGAAAAGGGAAAGACAAAACCTTTAACCCTTACCCTTTGTTGAATCCTGAAACTTATGAACAGTAAACTTATTAGGACTAAAGCTGCGTGTCACAATCGATGGTTGGTGTGTGAAGTTATAAGTCTCATTGCTACGTTCAAACATTTTCGCAGCGTCACGCAACGGCAATAATGCGGGCAGAAAATCTACACCGCATTTTGCCTCCCCTACAGAAAAAATATGCCAGTTGCGTAAGTCCTACTTACTACTTACTACTTATTACTTATTACTTATTACTTATTACTTGCGCGTAGCGCTATAACTGTTGGTAATCTATTGGTGTATCAATGTCAATTACACCTAATGGAAAAGGAATACTGAATACTTGGTTGTGGTATTTGTTAATTAATTTTTTTGCACCTACCGTCTCAGTTAGGGTTGCGAGTTCGGAGAAAAATATATGTTTAAACAAAACAGGTACACCTAATGTATCTGCATATTGACAAGCAACAATGGGTTTTCCCGTAGAATTATATGCCGCAACTAGATGATTAATGATTTCAGAGGAAAGAAAGGGCTGATCGCAAACTGTAATCACTGCTGCGTCTATGGTTGGATCACAAGTTGCAATTTCTAGAATTCCCCTCCGAATTGAGGAACCCATTCCCAAATGCCAATCTTGGTTTTCCACTACCATGACAGAAGATTGGTTAATTTCACAAGCAATTTGTTGTGCATTGGCTCCCAAAACCACCACTACAGGCTGGCATACTGAAGCAATTGCACTTTCTATGGTACGGCGAATTAAGCTGCATCCCTGATAGGGTAAGAGTTGTTTAGGTGTACCCATACGGGTTGATGCACCTGCTGCCAAGATAATAATGGCTATATTTGATTTCAAATTCATGTTCACTATTCGCCAGCAGCATCCTTCAAGAAGTCGGGGATCTTTTCTCTTGGTTGGTGAATTGGTTCAGTGCGATGTTTCAAAAAGCCACCATTACGGTTTGCTAACACAGCTTGAATCTCTGCAATAATTGATAAAGCGATCGCTTCTGGTGTGTCTGCACCAATATCAATACCAACGGGGGCGTGTAGTTTTTGTAACTGTGCTGGAGTACATTCTACTGCTTGTGTACGTAAATCTTGTAGTAACTTGGCAATGCGTTGTTTTGACCCTAAACAGCCAAGATAGCTAACATTAGTAGGTATTAGCACTTTGAGAATTTCTAAATCATCGAGGTAGTTATGGGTCATGACCACAGCAATGGTGTAATCATCAACACATATTTGCTTGTGTAGAATTTCCCTGCGGGCGAGAATCACCTCATCAGCCATGACAAAACGCTGTTTACTCACCTCATTTGCTCGACAATCAAAAATCCTGACTCGCCAACCCAAAGCTTTGGCAAACTCTGCTACTGGCACAGTATCACGACCTGCACCAAAAATTATCAGGTGTGGGGGTGGCTGAATCAACTCGATAAAAACATCAACTTTACCTAGTGCTAGTTGGTATTTATGGAAATTTGAATTTTGATTTTTGAGAGCAGTGCGAGCATCTTTGAGTAAAACAGAAGTAAAATATTGCTCTTGAATATTAGTATTTACACTATCATTTAACTTGAGTGTTAAACGCTCTCCTACTTGGACATTAACCGTACCCTCTACAGCAATCACAGTGGCAATAATACCTGGTTGCTGGTTATGGAAACATTGCTCGATAAAAGCTAGGGGGTTTAGGGGATGATCTTGATTTAGGGACTCAATCAGGATTTTGACCACACCGTTACAACCAAGCCCAAATCCCCAGACAATATCCTCATCAGCAGTAGTATCATAAGTAACAACTATGGGTTTGCCATCTGGCATGGAAACGCGGGTATGTTCTAAGACATCGTTTTCCAAACAACCACCGCTAATAGTTCCTACCATGTTACCAGTTGATGTGATTAGCATCCTAGCACCAGGTTGGCGATAGGTAGAGCCTTGAACGTTGACAACAGTTGCAAGAAATGCTTGCTCGCCATTTTGTTTACTTTCTGCAAATGCTGTCAGAATAGAATGTAGCTCTTTCATTTTTCCTGCTGGAGACTCCCGTTATAACAGAGCCGAAAATGGAGATATCTGATGAATAGGATATTGTATTATCACCAACAATCAAACTTTTCTCGGAAAATTCGCATATTATGAGTATGAATTTGTATCACGCTCCAGGCCCTCCAGGCGCAGAGAGCCACTAGAGTTAATTCAATCCTCGGTATAGTGGAGATTGATTGAATTTACTAGTCGTTACAATTAAGATTTAAAAGAAAATGAATTGCGAATTAGTAATTATATATGGGGTTGCTGAACTGGGTATAAATTGACATTTTTTGATATGAATAAATTAACAACGTCTTCAAGATTCACTGAAAATCAAATGTCTAGCCAGCAAGTATTTGAGCAATCCATAGAAATTCAAGCAACACCACAAGTTGTAGAAAATTGTATTACCGATCGCACTTTAATGCATCGCTGGCTAAATCCGGCTCTGTCTTGCGAACCCGTGGGGGATTGGAGTACGGATGTGGGAAGTAAAACCAGGTTTATCATTAAAATACCAATTCTCCAACCCACTTTATATAGTACCGTTGTGGAAAGGAAGACTGGTTTGGTAGTGTGGGAATTTGATGGGTTTTTTATAGGACGCGATCGCTGGGAATGTCAACCCATAGAAAATGGTACTCGTCTGTTGAATCGGTTTGAATTTCAAATTCCCAATCCCATAGTTAGTTGGGGTTTTAAGACTTTTGCCCAGAAACTGACAAAAGCAGATATGCAAGCACAGTTAAGGCGAATCAAAGGTATTGCTCTCACGGGGTGACAAGATACCTGAAAGATTGTCACAGCAAGGAATTAATCAAACAGCGATCAGCCTTACCCCATAGCTGAGTCCTAACTCCTATGGAGACGCTCCGCGAACGGACACGCTGCGCGTACCGCAAGGTCGTCCATAGGACTTACGCTTACCGCCAAAAAATTGACCGTAAAACAAAAATGATAATCATTATATAGGGGGTGTGTGGTCGCGGTGCGACCACACACCCCTCCCTGAGATTTAATTGATTTTTTAACAATAAAAGACAATTTCATGGTAAAAAATATCGGTCTACACTTGATAAGTCAGACCGAAAAATGCAATTATTACCATTGATTCCAGGCATTCTGTTTAAAAATAAATGCTCAAATCCCCGAATTATATACAGTTGAAAATTTGGCTTTTATTTTTATTTTCCCAGAGTGACAAAACAGGGTTATTCTACTCAATTAATAACTGATATTCAGATTCACTTAATGCAAGCATATATCTCCTTTATTAAAAGTTAGCTTTGACTTCTTTTTTTCGGTTAACTATTAGTTGACCTATAGCCAACTTCTTGTAGGCATATCCTTCAGGAAGTGAATCATAGGAACGACTGAAGAACTCAATTCCACCTTGATAAAGGAAAACACTAACATTTTTCCTATCAACCCAACAGGATATCATGGCCAGTTCTTCTAATAAGTAATGCTTCGACAGTTCATTTTGAAGGGAAATATCAACTGATAGATGAGTTGAGTACTTAGAACAAAAGCTGTCTGCAAATAATTCTATTGTCTCTTTAAAAATGTTGTTTATTTCTACTAGTTCTAATAAATATTGTAAATGATTATGGTATTCTTGAATTTGAAGAATATCGGAGCATCTGATAAATTGAAAAACACAATTTGTTGCTGTATCTAAAAGTGATTGATGGGATTTAATATAGTCTTCTCCTAGCTTAAAACTCTTGCTTAGTGCTTCTTCTTCACTAATTCCAGGGTAAAGTATTTTGTTAGTGTTTCTACTTATATAGTCAGTAATGAATACATAGCAAGTGTCAAACCTCTTATCTATCCATTCTTTGATGGCTGTTGTCTTAGCCATCAAATGTTCATTGTTAAGGCTAATGCCCCACATACACACTTGTCGGAGGTTTCCAATCTGACACCCTTGGGGATATTTTTTCCCAACTCTAGCTTTATAACTAACCATTAGATATTTCTGAAATGCAAAAGGATTAGCACCTCTTCAACTCTTTTATACAGTTTCAGCTTAGTTTAAATGTATAAGCAGTTTTGCAAGGGACAGCTTTTACTTTAGCACTTTTATCAACAAATCAGGGTAAATTGTGATATTTTAGCTTCTAGTGAATCAATGATTTGTTTAAGTAACTGGGTCAACCGCTGAGCGTCAGTCAAAAGTCAAAAGTCAAAAGTCAAATAGACCCGTCCTAAAATTTATAACCCAGTCCCTATAAGGGTTTTAGAGGTTATCTATATGTTCTCAATCAACGTAGCAATAAGTGTTAGAGATAGTTGCTGATAGTTTAGAAGCAAAAAAATGAAATTTACGATTTTGAATATAAACATTATTTATTATGTTATATAAAACCCACAAGCCAACCATAGTAATAAATAGTGTTTATAGAGATGGAATTTTGTATTCTATTTTTAGACTAATTTAATTTATGGACGGTTCTAATGAAATTAATTTTTTGGCGGTAAGCGTAAGTCCTACGGACGACCTTGCGGACCTTGCGGTACGCGCAGCGTGTCCGTTCGCGGAGCGTCTCCATAGGAGTTAGGACTCAGCTATGGCGTAAGGCTGATCGCTATTTTATCAATTCCTTGTTGTGACCATCTTTCAGCTATCTTGTCACCCCGTGAGGGTATTGCTGAAGAAATACAGGAATGAATTAAGTAATAAGTAATAACGAAAAATTTGTCCCCTCACTCCTTCACTCCTTCACTCCCTCACTCCCTCACTCCCACACTCCTTCCCCTGTCGCTTTAAACTCCACAACAGAAACTACTGCCAAGCCAATCCCGTCAAACAATGTAAAATTAAAATCTTTGTTGTGGATGTGACAGATTGAAAACGCGCTCTAATTATTGGCATCTTCTCCCCTATATCCAACCCCAATGGCATCATATCCTTAAGGGGTTTGTGGGTATTATCGGATACGTCTTAGCCACCCTGGCATTAATCAATTTTGCTGGTAAATTATCCACTCCCTTTAGTCAAGGGAATGTGGTAGCGATCGCCCAACTTGCAGGTATACTTGGTGCAGTGTTTTTAGTCAGGGGTTTGTTTCAATCTGTACAAGATATCTACATGGCTAAGGCGGCACTGAGAGTAGCTTTTAATCTCCGCAAGCGAGTCTACTCCCACCTGCAAAAGCTCAATCTGAAATACTTTGAAACGGCAAAGGCTGGGGATTTATCTTACCGCCTCACGGAAGATGTTGACCGGGTAGGGGAAGTTGTCCATAAACTATTTCACGACTTTATTCCCTGCGTATTGCAGTTGGTGGCAATTCCCATCTACATGATTTACCTCAACTGGCAACTCACCCTCGCCACGGTGATTGTTGCTCCCTTGATGGGGGTATTAATTGCTTGGTTTGGAGAACGCCTCCGTAAATTTGCCTTGAAAAGTCAGAATCGAGTATCAGATATATCAGCTATGTTGGCGGAGGTTTTTAGCGGCATTCGCATTATCCAAGCATTTGCAGCGGAGAATTATGAGATTTCCCGGTTTAGTCGGGAAGCAGAACGGGCATTTAAAGCCAGATATTACACCGAAAGACTGAAAGCCATTCAAATTCCCATCATTGGCTTTTTAGAAGCGGTGGGGGCTTTAACCTTAATATTTGTGGGTGCTTGGCAAATTGCCCAAGGGAATCTGACGGTGGAAAAGTTTTTTAGTTATCTTACCGGCGCCGCTTTGCTCATCGATCCCGTGGGGCATACTACCAATAACTACAACGAATTTAAACAGGGAGAGGCATCTGTCGATCGCGTGTTTGAATTATTGACAATTAAACCCACTGTACAAGAAAAGCCTAATGCCCTATCCCTGCCCCTGGTGGATGGCAAGGTAGAATATCGTCACATATCCTTTGCCTACAAAGCCGGAGAGCCAGTATTAAATGATATTAGCTTATTAGCAATGCCTGGGGAAGCGATCGCTTTGGTAGGGGCTTCTGGAGCAGGTAAAACCACATTTGTCAACCTCCTGCCCCGATTTTACGACCCCGAAGCTGGTCAAATACTGATTGATGGGGTTGATATTCGGGATGTCACTCTACATAGCCTACGACGACAAATTGGTATAGTTCCTCAGGAAACCACCATGTTTTCTGGTACAGTTGCCCAAAATATTGCCTTTGGGCAAGGTGAATTTGATTTGCAAGCTGTGGAGGAAGCCGCAAAAATTGCCAATGCCCATAAATTTATTACCCAACTTCCCGATGGTTATGAAACCTGGGTGGGTGAAAGGGGAGTAAACCTATCTGGGGGACAAAGACAAAGAATTGCCATCGCCCGTGCCGTACTGCTCAACCCGAGAATATTGATTCTGGATGAAGCCACATCCGCCTTAGACTCCAATTCTGAAGCGTTAGTACAGGAAGCCATAGAAAGACTGATGCAGGGTAGGACTGTATTTATTATTGCCCATCGTCTCAGTACAATTAGGAAATGCGATCGCATCCTCGTGTTAGAAGAGGGAAGAATTGTGGAGTCGGGAACCCATGAGGAACTGTTAGCTTTACAACATCGCTATGCAGGATTTTATGCCCAACAGTTCCATCAGTAGGAGGGGAAGTTGTTGGTTGTTGGTTGTTGGTTGTTGGTTGTTGGTTGTTGGTTGTTGGTTGTTGGTTGGTGGTTGGTGGTTGTTGGTTGTTGGTTGGGATTACCTCAGAAGATACATTTAATCCTCCCTCACTCCTTCCCTCCATCAACTATCAACTAACAACTATCAACTAACAACTATCAACTATCAACTAACAACTATCAATCCTTCCCTCCTTCCCTGGGTGCTACATCATACCCATACCAGGCATACCCATGCCCATGCCGCCCATGCCGCCCATGCCGCCCATGCCGCCCATGCCGCCCATGTCAGGGGCACCAGCAGGCTCTTTCTCAGGCTTCTCTGCCACAATCGCTTCGGTAGTTAATACCATAGAAGCAATAGAAGCAGCATTTTGTAAGGCAGAACGAACTACTTTTGCTGGGTCGATAATACCAGCAGCAATCATATCTTCGTATTCCCCGGTAATGGCATTGTAGCCAATGTTGAATTCTGTATTCCGTACTTGATTGACAACTACAGAACCCTCATCACCAGCATTATCCGCCATTTGACGCAAAGGCATATCTAGCGATCGCGCCACTATCTCAGCCCCAATCCGTTCTTCCTCTGTAAGGGTCTTCTTAATGGCATCAACCTTGGTAGCTAAGTGAATTAGGGTAGTACCACCACCAGGGACAATTCCCTCTTCCACAGCCGCTTTAGTGGCGTTCAGAGCATCTTCGATCCGCAGTTTGCGGTCTTTTAATTCAGTTTCTGTAGCAGCACCCACTTTAATTACTGCTACACCACCAGCCAACTTGGCAATGCGTTCTTGCAGCTTTTCTTTATCATAATCAGAATCAGTGGCTTCCAACTGCTGGCGAATTTGTTCAATCCGCTTTTGTACATCGCTTGTGTGGTCACCAGCAGCAACAATGGTGGTGTTTTCTTTATCAATTTCAATTTTGCGGGCAGTTCCCAGCATATCCAAAGAAGCGGTATCTAAACTTAAACCAATTTCCTCGGAAATCATTTGTCCGCCAGTCAAAATTGCAATATCTTGCAACATGGCTTTACGGCGTTCGCCAAATCCAGGAGCTTTAATGGCACATACGGATAATACTCCTCTGGCTTTGTTAACTACTAAAGTAGCCAGAGCCTCACCCTCAATATCTTCAGCAATTATTAGTAAAGGTTGACCAGCCTTAGCAACTTTTTCCAGAACACCTACTAAATCTTGAATATTGCTGATTTTCTTATCGGTAATCAGGATACGGGCATTTTCTAACTCCACCGTCATCCGTTCGCTATTGGTGATGAAGTAAGGAGAGATGTAACCCCTATCGAGTTGCATCCCTTCTACAACTTCTAGTTCTGTACTCAGGGATTTGGATTCTTCAACGGTGATTACACCATCTTTAGTCACCTTCGCCATGGCTTCAGAAATCATGGCACCCACTTCCTCGTCATTACCAGCGGAAACGGTAGCCACCTGAGCAATCGCATCTCCTTCTACTGGTTTGGCAACTGCTGCAATTTCTTTTACCAGCTGCTCGACAGTTTTTTCAATCCCATGTCTAGCAGCCACAGGATTTGTCCCCGCAGCCACGTTCTTCAGCCCTTCCCGAATCATTGCTTGGGCTAAAACAGTCGCAGTAGTAGTACCATCCCCAGCAACTTCCTTAGTTTTGGAGGCAACTTCTTGGATTAATTTCGCGCCTGTATTTTCTAAAGGATCTGCTAGTTCAATTTCTTTAGCAACGGTGATACCATCATTGACAATTTGAGGGGCACCAAATTTCTTTTCTAAAAGAACATTCCGCCCTTTAGGTCCCAAAGTAATTTTCACCGCATCAGCCAGGGAGTTAATCCCCCGTTCTAATGACCGCCGTGAATCTTCATCAAAGGAAACGATTTTCGCCATGTTTTACTTCTCTATCACTTCCATTAGACAATTTAGCACTCAGAGGCAAAGAGTGCTAACTATATTTAGCACTGAAATTACACATTGATCGTAAAAAAATTATTAATATACACTTGGTACTGATGTTGAAAATTCCTACAACTACTGATATTGGGAGATGAACATATACAACTCCCTCAAGGCAATTGGTATTGCTAGCCCTGGCGGTTCCGGCTGGCTAGCAGTGGTATTTACTTTTTTATTAGCTTGGGTAGTTACCTGGCGTTTGATTCCAGCGGTGAGAAAATTTGCTTTGCGAGTTGGTTGGGCAGATCAACCCAATGCTCGCCGTCTCAACCAAGAACCATTACCCAATGCGGGTGGTTTGGCTATTTATGCCGGGGTTGTGGCAGCATTAGTGTTGGCTAGTTTGTTGCGACCAATTGAACTGCAAAATGTCTTGGCACAGGTGTTAACTGTGTTACTGGGAGGGTCAATTTTAGTTCTGGTTGGCTTTATTGATGACCAATTTGGTCTACCCCCCTCTGTACGGTTACTAGTACAAGTTCTCACGGCATTATTGCTAGTGGGTAATGATATTAGATTAGAAGTTACATTTGGTACTCCCATTGACTCCATACTTTCAACTATGTTGACAGTATTGTGGGTAGTGGGAATTACCAATGCCATTAATTTAATGGACGGCATGGATGGGTTGGTGGGGGGAGTTGGTTTTATCACCGCCATGAGTTTATTGGCAGTTTCCGCCCAATTTCCCAACCGTGCTGCTGCCACATTAGTTCTTGCTGCCCTAGGCGGTGGTTCTCTTGGTTTTTTGCGTCATAATTTCCATCCCTCGCACATCATTATGGGTGATGCCGGGGCGTACTTTTTTGGTTATGTACTAGCAGCAACCACCATTTTAGGAAAACTCCAGATATCAACCCTTGTGGCTTTAGTGCCTCCTGTTTTATTCCTGTTATTACCCGTGCTAGATACCACCCAGGTAGTGATACGGCGGTTAATGGCAGGAAAAAATCCCATGAGTACTCCTGGTAAGGATCATTTACATCATCGTCTCTTGGCTTGGGGCTTATCTCAGCGCCGTGCAGCCTTGACTTTATGGTCAATTACCTTGGGTTGTAACTTAGTAGCAATGAGGGTACAAGGCATGAGTCCTGCCGTGATTCTCGTCACCACTACTGGTATTGTTTTACTTTTAGGCTTTACAGTGTGGCAGAGAATGCGAGCAATGAAGGAGTGATAGTTGATAGTTGTTAGTTGATAGTTGTTAGTTGTTAGTTGATGGAGGGAAGGAGTGAGGGAGGGAAGGAGTGAAGGAGTGAGGGAGTGATGGAGTGAGGGAGTTATGAATTAAAGACTGCCAACCAACAACCAACAACCAACAACCACCAACCAACAACCAACAACCAACAACCAACAACCAACAACCAACAACCAACAACTCCCTCAAGCCATCACCATGCCGCCATCAACGTTAAAGACTTGTCCAGTAATATAACCGGCGGCGGGATCTGCGGCTAGGAACCTTACCATACCTGCAACTTCTTCTGGTTGACCATAACGCCCAAGGGGAATAAACTGGAGAATCTCTTCTGATTTGATATCTTCTGTCATGTCGGTAGCAATAAAACCGGGAGCAACGGCATTCACGGTAATTCCACGGGAAGCAAATTCCTTAGCTACGGTTTTGGTAAAACCAATCACCCCTGCCTTTGCAGCACTATAATTTGCTTGCCCAGGATTTCCCATTTGTCCGGCAACGGAAGCAATGTTGATGATACGCCCCGAACGTTGTTTGAGCATGATTTTACTAGCTGCACGGGTGCATAAAAATACACCTGTTAGATTAAGGTCTATTACGGCTTGCCAATCTTCTGGCTTCATCCGTAGTAGTAGGGTGTCGCGAGTAATACCTGCATTGTTTACTAAAATATCAATCCTCTTAAACTTATCGATCGCAGTTTTAAATAATGAGTCTACCTGAGCAGCTTGGGATACATCTGCCTGTAGAGCAATAGCATTTCCCCCAACCGAAGTGATTTCTGTAACTAACTCCTCCGCCGCCTGACTAGAACTAGCATAGTTAACCACCACATTCGCCCCTAATTTAGCTAATTCTAGTGCGATCGCTCTGCCAATGCCCCTTGAAGCACCAGTAACAATTGCTACTTTATCTCGCAAAGTTTGCAAATTTTCTGGCAATATTTCCATTATTCTTTAAGTATTTTCAATCACCGCGTTATTTATCATATGGTGATTTGGTGTTTAACGGAGCAGCCATTAGCAGCGCGTCAGAATCCCTTCATATTATTGGTAAAATTATCTCAGGCAGAAGTTTGAAATCAGGAGGTTTGAGCGTCCTGTTCTTCAAACTTCTGACTGTAGGGGTAAAAAACCCCATCCCCTATGGGTTGGGTAAAAAACTAGAAAAATCTGCCAGCCTCTGGAAAAATCGCCCCAGTGTACCACACATCAAACCTGGTAATTTCTGGTAAAGGGCGATTTTTCCGCCAAGATATATGCCGCTAAACCAATAAACTGCTGATGAGGCTGGCAGATTTTTCCGGATTTGATGAAAGCGGTTGTCCGTTTTGAGTTGGGGT
>JASJDS010000161.1 GCA_030065055.1 Calothrix sp. MO_192.B10 | reverse complement strand
CGATAGATTGTAATACAATCAGTTTAGCATCGTTTCCCCTGGGAGATTGGACAAACTAGGGGCATCGAACCCCTAGTTTGTCCCGGCTATCCATCCCCACCGTATAGACGGATGGGGAATTCCGCCGAATTAGTTAAAGGAGAAAGGGGATGAATAATAAATCCGTAGAAATTATTAATTTAAGATTACCCAAAAGAAAATATTTATACAGAATTATAATTAATGAAGAAGGAGAAATTGAACAAATGTCTCCTATGGACGTGGAAATTAATGGGAGAAAAAATAAAGATTTACAGGTATTTGATCTTACTGGTGATTGGATTTCATTAGGAGGTGTAGATTTACAAATTAATGGGGCTTTGGGTTTAGCGTTTCCAGATTTAAGCCAGGAAAATGTAGATTTATTGCCAAAAATTTGTGAATTCCTGTGGAATATGGGAATAGATGGTTTTTTACCTACCTTGGTAACTACTGATATTGAAAATATACATCGCTCCTTAGAAGCGATTGCTAACTATTTACCCACAAATCAAGGGGCAAAAATTTTCGGGGTACATCTAGAAGGACCGTGCTTAAATTTACAAAAAAGGGGGGCACATCCTGCGGAATATTTGTTACCTCTGACCGTGGACAATATGAAGAGAATTTTGGGTGACTATGGTCATATTGTCAAAATAGTCACCTTAGCACCAGAATTAGATGCCACGGGTGAAGTGATCCCTTACTTACGTTCCCTGGGTATAACCGTCAGTTTAGGACATTCCCAAGCCAATTCAACCCAAGCACAACAAGCCTTTGACATGGGAGCAACGATGGTAACCCATGCCTTTAATGCCATGCCAACATTACACCATCGAGAACCAGGATTATTGGGTGCAGCTATTACCCACAGCCAAGTTATGTGTGGTTTTATTGCCGATGGGCAACATGTTTGTCCCATGATGATAGATATATTGCTACGAGCCAGTAAATATGACCAAGGGCTGTTTCTTGTCAGCGATGCCTTAGCCCCCTTGGGATTACCGGATGGGATTTACCCCTGGGATAGTCGAGAAATAGAAGTGAGAAATGGTACTGCAAGGCTCCCAGATGGGACTTTATCGGGAACAACTTTACCTTTGTTGGTGGGGGTACAAAATTTAGTTAAGTGGGGAATCTGCGACGTAGAGACAGCTATTAAACTAGCGACTGATTCACCTCGTCAAGCAATTGGCTTACCAGGGATGGATGTCAAACAACCTGGGAACCTGTTGCGTTGGCACTTTGATGAAGCTACTAGGGAACTTAGTTGGCAGAGGTTGATAGTTGTTAGTTGTTAGTTGTTAGTTGTTGCTGTTAGCTGTTAGCTGTTAGTTGTTAGTTGACGGTTGACAGTTGTTAGCTGTTAGTTGATGGTTGACGGTTAGGGCGTGTTTTCAAACCCCTAAACCCTCACCTCTTAGCGATACTGTTGGCGAATAGGGGCTAATACCCCCCATATGTCCACAAATTGGTTTGTTCCAGACGTAGTATTGCTACGTCTCTACATCTGGTGGGATGGCGAAAAATCATTATGTGAGGGGCGATACCCCTGAATGACCAACAGTATCCTTCTAGGGTGTCGGCGACTTTGAAAACACGCCCTAGAGAAAAACTAGACAAAAAGTAAGATATGTCTACTTATGGGTAGAAATTATGTAACAGTTTCTTACCCTACGGATAAATAAGGGTTTGGGGCTGCTGATTCTCTCAATAATCTTGTAGTGCAAGATGTGAATGGAAGAAATATTTTTCAAAATTCGCAACATTTGATTGCTGTATAGCCTTGGAAAATGGGCAAACATGGTAATTTTAAGGTTTGGGAACCTTTAACTTGAGACAGGCATGAACGCAGCTGACGACAAAATTATTGTTAAAGATTATTTCAATTCTACCGGCTTCGATCGCTGGAAGCGTATCTATGGAGATGGAGATGTCAATAAAGTCCAATTGGATATTCGCAATGGGCATCAGCAAACCGTGGATAAGGTATTAAACTGGCTCAAAGCAGATGGGAACTTGACAGAAATATCAATTTGTGATGCTGGTTGTGGTGTGGGTAGTCTGAGCATACCCCTAGCCGCAGCTGGAGCAAAAGTATATGCCAGCGATATTTCTGAAAAAATGGTGGAGGAAGGAAAAGCAAGAGCTTTACACACCTTGAATAATAATGATAATCCTACCTTTGCAGTGCAGGATTTAGAAGCCATTGATGGCAATTACCATACAGTTGTTTGTTTGGATGTACTCATCCACTATCCCCAGGAAAAAATGGATGAGATGATTTCTCACCTTTGTTCCGTGGCGCAATCGCGGATTATTCTCAGTTTTGCACCGAAAACCTGTTTCTTGACCATTCTCAAGAAAATTGGTAGTTTTTTCCCAGGACCAAGTAAAACAACCCGTGCTTATATGCACCGCGAGAGTGATGTCATCAAAGTCTTGGAAAAGAATGGCTTTAGCCTCCAACGTGATTCCATGACACGTACCCGTTTTTACTTCTCCCGTTTACTGGAAGCCACAAGGGATTAAGGTTATAATTGCGACAAGATAACACTCCATATCTTGTCGTGTGGCTATGAAATTTATTCAAAAGTTATCTGCTGGTTTACTCCTTTCTCTGGGCTCTCTGTTTCTATTGGTAGCAATAACCAATCCCTTGATATACAATCCGCAAGCTACCCAGAAAGAACGGGAACAGCAGCTAAGTGGTATTATTGGCTGTTATATTCTTGGTGCGATCGCAACTGCTAGTGGAGGATTTATAGTATGGAACTTGCACCAAAAACACCAAAAACAACTCAAACAAAGTCTTGATGCTACATTCTATCGATTACTAAAAGCCGAGTCTGGACAGATAACCGTTTTACAATTGGCAATGGAAGCCCAAATATCTGGAGATGAAGCAAAAAAATATCTGGATGGAAAGGCAAAAGAATTTCATGCTTCTTTTGAGCCCAGAGAACAAGGTAATATTACTTACTTATTTGATATCTAGTTTGTAGCTTTATAACTGAAAATACTAAGTCAAGTGAAAGAAGAAGGAAGAGGGTTTGAGCGTTTTTATGTTTGGAAGAAGCTTGGAGGACTCCCAAACTCCTTCCGTCGTAAACTACGGGGCTTGTATCCATAAGTCAGAAGGGTTTGAGCGGAAAAATCCTCAGAGGTGCCTTCTGCCTCCAGCTCCCGCTGCCTGACGAAGGCAGAAGCCTTCGGTCAGGTTAATAATTTAATGGCTTATAGTTTCAGTGGAAGCACAAATTAATACAATTCTCGACTTAGCTCTAAATCTTCATGAGTCTTTATTTTCATATCTTGCACTACAAGATTAAGGAGAAAATCAGAGCCTGAAAACCTTATTTATCTGTATGATGAACACTGCTCACCTTACCCTTCCACTTCATTGTTGGAAGATATGTGTATAGTAGATTCTTTTCTCATCCCCTTGTCTACTAAATATGATTACTTAATTGACGCTCTAGGAGGAAGGGAGGTTAGAATCGCAAACAAAGCTCAAATCACCAGATGTAACGATGAAAACTGCTGGAAAATTGGCTGCGGGTTGGCTGCTGGCACTCGGATGTATGTTCCTGTCTTTATCTGTCTCCGCTGAGATTGATAAATATCAAACCCTGAAACCTCTGCCATCAGGTATTGATGGTAAAGATAAAGATATTCAAAATACAGAAGCTGTTTATGATCTAGATATTACTGCCAAGCAAGGTCTAATTTTTGGCTTACCTACCCTACTCATTGGAGGATGGTTAGCTTTAGGACTGTATCGTCAAAGTAAGCAGGATAAACAAGCCATTGACCAAAAAGTTAGTGAAAATTTACAATCACTGTTTTACCAGATGGTGGAAGAAAACCAAGGGCGGATCTCATTATTAGGCTTTGCCATCCAATCTCAGTTACCACCTACCACAGCCAAAGAATATTTAGATATCAAAGCTAAAGAATTCAACGCGAATTTTAAAGTTAGCGAAGAAGGGGCTGTATTGTATCACTTTGATATGTAATGCCCAATTCGGTGACAATAGTAGAATGCCATGACTCAGATTTTCTTGAGCTTAGGAGCAATTTTAGGCGGTTTGTCTGTGGCTATAGGGGCTTTTGGTTCCCACATTTTACGCTCAAAAATTAGCGAGCGATCGCTCGAAATTTTTAGTACTGGTGTACGCTACCAAATGTTCCATGCTTTAGGGTTATTAATTGTAGCTCTGTTACTCACCCGGATGGAATCTCCACCCACCACTCTGGTAACTAGTGGCTGGCTATTCATCATTGGTGTGGTGATTTTTTCAGGTAGTTTGTATGCTCTGAGCATAACTGGGATCAAATCTTTGGGTGCAGTAGCCCCCTTTGGAGGGTTAGCGTTGATGGTTGGTTGGGGTGCTTTGGCCATTGCTGCCTGGAATTGGCAATAAATAGCTCCTTAATTTTGATCAGTCACAGATGTGAACGATCCCTGACTTCTATCCTGGGAATCGCTACAATCTGCGGATATTTATTCAGAAGTCGGGGATCACCTTACCTAGCCTGATAAACTAGTGTGGCGGAACACAAGACTCTTGAGCGATTGGTAATTTTTGATTCGTAAATCATATCAAGCGATCGCCTAAAAATTTTCGATTATCATAATTGTCAGGAGACGATTGCCTAGTTTACCCCGTGGTTCAGGCATCCTGCCTGTCCCACATCTGAAATTTGAGATAATTATTAAATTGGAAGTCCTTAAGCTTGAAAAGACGCAGAGAAACGCTAGCAACGGCGAACTTGATACCTAAGCTAGGTAGAAAAGTTGCCAAGATGCTTTCCTTCCGGAGAAACTGATAACTGATAACTGATAACTGATAACTGAAATGACACTTAAGCGGCTGCTGTTAATTTTACTGACACTGGGAGCAATATTGTGGTACGGCGGCAATTTATTTAATAGTTGGCAAAAGCCTCAAATCCAAAGCAGCTTGGAACTTTATCAAACCAATATTCTCCTCCAAGCACAAGAATGGCATCCAGAAAATACTGCTCCTGAAAATCTACAAACAGCAAAAACCGCTTTTCTGGGCAAACAACCCTTGGAAACTGCTGCTAAACAATATCAGCAAGTACGTAAATCAGCCACCACTAATTTAAAAAAAATCAAAAAGCAATTAGCAAAACAGCCTACAACATCCGTAGATATTTTAGAATCAAGTAACTCTAAAGCACAACAGTTACAACAATCGGAGCAGCAAGTACAAAAGTTAATTGCAAAATTGGATTTACGCTTGGGAGTTATACAAGCAGCTCAAAAAAATACAGAAGCAGCTCTTCAAACTTGGACTAAGTTAACAACAGCCTCGGATGCATACCCGGATTTTGCAGAAACAGCATTGGTATTGTCAGGAATTTGGAGCGATCCCCCTCGAATTTTACCCAATGCTCAACAATTAATTGAAAATAACTTAACAGGTTGGTTCCGCTTTACTAGTCTTACCCAGCTATACAAACTACAGCAACGGGAAGAAGATTTATCTAACTTATTAGTTAAGGCTGAAGAAGTTGCCGAATCAGCTGTATTCAAACTAGGGATTGTGGTCACTCTACCCTTACTTACTGGTATCATTGGTATTGTTTTACTAATTGTATTGCTCATACAGAGGATTGTTCAAGGTAAAAATTCTTTATGGGCTAAAAATGAAGACTTGCCTTGGTCAACCCCTTGGGATGGTGAAACAATATTACAGGTATTTATATTTGGTTTTTTCTGTGTAGGACAATTTGTCATACCCTTGCTATTAGGTGTACTACCTATTGCTAGTTTAGTGACAAATATACAAACCCAAGCATTTTTGATTTTATTCAGTTATCTACTGGTAGCATTCGGGACACTTACAGTCCTGTATGTATCCATTCAGAACTTTTTGCCCCTTACCTCTGAATGGTTCCGTCTGCGCCTCCAAGAAAAATGGTTTTTGTGGGGATTTGGTGGCTATTGTGTAGCTTTACCCATAGTCGTGTTAGTTTCCCTAATTAATCAAAAATTGTGGCAGGGACAAGGGGGTAGCAATCCTTTGTTGCAATTGGCACTGGATAGCCAAGACTCTGTAGCCCTGTTCATCTTGTTCTGTACTGCGGGGATCGCTGCTCCATTATTTGAAGAATTCCTCTTCCGTGGCTTTCTATTGCCTTCTTTAACCCGTTATCTACCAGTGTGGGGAGCAATTACCATCAGTAGCTTCTTTTTTGCAGTTGCCCATTTAAGTCTGTCAGAAATTATACCTCTGATGTTTCTGGGTATGGTTTTAGGGTTTGTGTATACGCGATCGCGTAATCTCCTGGCTCCCATGTTACTACACAGTCTTTGGAATAGCGGTACTTTAATGAGTTTGTTTATTCTCGGCAGCAGTGGTAAATAAAACTTCAAGGTTTATATTGCAAAATATTAAAAAACATTGTTTGATTGTATATGCCCCATCTTGCCAACTATAATTGGCAATAGGGGTTTATGATTGCTATTTTTGCTGATATTAATAAATTAGGGCGCAATCCACTAGAGAATGGAAATGTTCTTGAGAACATGAGTAGCTGATAGTGAAGTATTGAACTATTAAAGATTCTCTGACATTATACAGATTTAATTGGACTAAACAGTAATCGATATCAAGCTTCCAAAGTCTATTTGTGAAGCTGGAAAAATTTTTTCCGTAAATCTTGCCCCTCGATTTATCGATGGGGTAACTGTTAGCGCAGCACAAGAGTGCAAGAGGCTAACTGATAACTGAAATGCCTTAACTTTATATTTCCTTTGTAAATCTGATAAAAATTCATGCTTTCTTTATCAGTAATATCTGGGAAAATAATATACAATCTACGTAATGATAAATATATGGGTTTCAAATAGAGGTAGCTTCCTCCGCAGAAACTCAAATTGCTACTCAAATAATATTGATGGGTGAATGGCTTACTCATCCTGCATTCATATAATTCCATGCAAATTAGTGGTAAATTTCCTGAGGGGGAATATTTTCATTACACAAATTATTTCTCAAATAATCCGGAAATTATATAGTTTATTTGTAAAAAGTAATATAGTGTAGCAATCTTTTTATCTCTGATTGCAAATCTACTTTGCAAAGAAGATTATCTGAATTCAATATTCAATATATAATCCACGGAGAATATATATTGGTTTGACAATTCATAATTGCCATCAAAATTATAATTAATAATTTTAGACTTATGTAACATAATAATTGCTCTAGCTCTATAATTAGTAGCAATTTATTTTGGTTTATATATATAATCAGTTTTCATGACTATTTTTAATTGTTAAATCTAGATGGCAAGCTTGCACGTGTAGGAGATATTTTTCATGGCTAATCTGAACTCCAATTACGCTACAAAACAGCTTTTAGCAGGTTATGGAGCCATAATTTTTGGTGGTCTTGGCATTCATAAATTTATTTTGGGATATACAGCAGAAGGAATATTGACAATCATCATATCTATTATTGGTGGCTATTTTTCCTATGGATTCACATTATTAATTATGCAAGTAGTGGGCTTGCTTGAAGGGATTATTTATCTGAATAAAAGTCATGAAGAATTTGTAGACAATTATTTTATCAACAAGCAAGGTTGGTTTTGAAGATATTGAGTACTTCAGCAAAATAGGTTGTACAAAATTAAATTGATTTTTATCTAGTATTGCATTTCATTAATTTTGACGAGTCGCGGGTGCGAGCGATCCCCGACTTCTATCCTAGGAATTGCTACAATGTGCAGATATTGATTTAGAAGTCGGGGATCTGTTCCCTAGCCATCAGAACTAATGGGACAGACCACTAGTAGTCCACCACATTAATTTTGTGGGGTGGACATCCAACCGCCAAGGACTCTAAGTCCCTGGCTAATAGCAAAAGTCCTATAAATAGGACTGATGCAATACCCCTCAGAACTAATTTGGTGAAGTACTAGTATTGCATTTCATTAATTTTGACGAGTCGCGAGTGTTTAGATCCCCGACTTCTTTAAGAAGTCGGGGATCTGTAACCCCTCAGAATTATTGCTATTGTATGACAGTGCAAATTAGATGCAAAGACGGGAAGTTACAAACAAAAATAAAGGTGATTCAGCAATGCCAAAAGACGAGTAGTTAGAAGTAGTAAATCGAGAGATACCATGTTTAATATAAAAGTTAGATATATTTATTTTGTAATCTTGGCTCTTATAGGTTGCGGCTATTTTAGTACCATCTCTAATTTAGAGATTAGTAATTTTTGGCATGGCGAGATGGTGCTGATCCCGTTACAACTCATAACAGTAATTTACCTGAGCTATGTACGCAGGATGCCACGGAACAATTCAGCATAATTATCAGCCTCTTCATAAAAATTAATGTTTTTGACTGTCTGTCTTATTCCCGGATTTAGCCTAACCTCGAAATAGAGACGCTTTTAATTGGGCGTTGAAATTTCGTAACGATTTAAACATTTCCCATGCAAATTGTCCCCAGAACCGAGGAATCTACAGACAAAACCCCAACGACGACTACCGAAAAAATTACCTTGGATGTCGGGGGTATGAAATGTGCTGGCTGTGTCAAGTCAGTGGAAAAGCAACTCGCTCAGTATCCAGGGGTTAAGAGTGCTTGTGTGAATTTAGCCACAGAAGTAGCTGTTGTGGAATCAGAATTGGGTGTAGTTGATGCCCAAGCTCTGGCAAAGCAGTTAACCTCTGCCGGATTCCCCAGTCAACCCCGAACAGCAAGTAGGATACTGGCAGATACCTCTGAAATCCAACAGCGTCAGCATATGCAATCTGCATGGCGGCAATTGATGATTGCTGGAATACTGTTAGTTTTATCGGGGATCGGGCATTTTGCCAATCTCGCCAGTCCACCCTTGATATTTCTGAATAATATTTGGTTCCATTTTGGCCTAGCAACGGTAACATTATTACTTCCAGGTCGTCCAATTTTGGTAGATGGGTGGTTAAGTTGGCGGCGCAATGCACCCAATATGAATACCCTGGTGGGTTTGGGAACCCTAACGGCTTATACAGCTAGTTTAGTGGCACTAATATTCCCTCAAATGGGTTGGGAATGCTTTTTTGACGAACCGGTGATGATGCTAGGTTTTATCCTCTTGGGAAGAACTCTGGAACAACAAGCCAGGGGTCGGGCAGCATCTGCATTTAAGCAATTATTGGCATTGCAACCCCCTGTAGCTCGTTTAATTGCCAATCCCCAGTCATCAAAGAAGGGTTCGGGGATGGTGGAAATTCCCGCTGAACAGGTAAAGGTAGGGGAATGGTTGCAAGTTTTGCCAGGGGAGAAAATTCCCGTTGATGGTGAGGTGATGTCAGGGCAAACTAGCGTTGATGAGTCAATGTTGACTGGGGAATCCTTACCCATTAGTAAGCAAGTGGGGGATAGTGTTACCGGTGGGACAATTAATCAATCGGGAGCGATCGCAATTCAAGCTACCCGTACTGGTAATGATACCACCTTGGCACATATTATTGCCTTAGTGGAAGCAGCGCAAACCCGCAAAGCACCAGTACAAAAGTTAGCAGATACGGTGGCTGGCTACTTTACCTATGGGGTGTTAACAGCCTCCATCCTCACACTTGTATTTTGGTACTTTTTCGGCACTCATATTTGGCAAGATGTTACCAATCCGGTGGCAATGGTGCAAAGTAATAGCCTCATGGCTCACCTGCATCACTCTCCTTTAGGTTTACAACAACAAACGATCCCCACTCAATATGCTGGACTATTACTCAGTTTAAAACTAGCGATCGCTGTTATGGTAGTTGCCTGTCCCTGTGCTTTAGGACTTGCCACACCCACAGCAATTTTGGTAGGTACGGCAATGGGTGCAGAAAGGGGTTTACTAATTAAAGGTGGTGATGTGTTGGAGAAAGTCCACCGCCTCAATACCGTGGTATTTGATAAAACCGGGACTCTCACAACTGGTAAACCTATAGTTACCGACTGCCTGCCGATTTTACCAGAGGAGAATCTCACCCCCAGTGCCTTACTCCAATTAGCAGCAGCAGTAGAAAGCGGTACTTCCCACCCCCTAGCCAATGCAATTCAAACCGCAGCCCAACAGCAGCAATTAGTGATCCCCACCGCCAGCGAATTTCACACTGAGCCGGGATTGGGGGTATCTGCAATGGTGGATGGTTCCCTGGTATGTTTAGGTAACTGGGAGTGGTTGCAGGTAAATGGAATTACCATTCCCCAAGATGCAGAAAATCAAGCTACAGCCTTGGCAACAGCAGGGAAAACCGTAGTTGGCATAGCTAGGGATGGAAAATCTATCGGCATGATTGCAGTTAGCGATCCCCTGAGACAAGACGCGAATCAAACCGTAGAACAGTTACAGAGCATGGATTTGCGGGTCATGCTTTTATCTGGCGATCGCCAAGAAGTAGCCAACGCCATTGGTAAGCAATTGGGATTAGATAGTACGGATATCATTGCTGGGGTACCCCCTGCCAAAAAAGCTACTACCATCCAAGAATTACAACAATACCCAATGTCCGTAGCTATGGTTGGAGACGGTATTAACGATGCTCCCGCTTTATCTCAAGCAGATGTGGGTATTGCCTTGAAATCTGGAACCGATGTAGCAATGGAAACCGCAGAAATTGTGTTAATGAGCGATCGCTTAACTGATGTTGCAGCATCCATTCAGTTAAGTCGAGCTACATTTAACAAAATTCGGCAAAACCTATTTTGGGCATTTGCCTACAATACATTGGGGATTCCCTTAGCAGCAGGTATTTTATTACCTACTATGGGTTTTGCCCTTAGTCCATCTGGCGCTGCTGGATTAATGGCTTTTAGTTCTGTGAGTGTGGTAACTAACTCTTTGTTACTGAGAACTTTTAGGGGTTGATGGTTGATGGTTGTTAGTTGTTAGTTGATGGTTGACAGTTGATGGTTGTTAGTTGTTAGTTGTTAGTTGGTGGTTGATGGGACAATGAGGAAAAATTTGTCCCCTTGTCTCCCCACACTCCTCATTACCTCATCTCCCCATCTCATCATCCCCTCACTCCTTCCCTCCATCACTCCTACTCTACTCTTCGAGAAGCCACTGCGTGTCTACGAGAAGCCACTTCGTGTCTACACTCCATCACTCCTTCACTCCTTCCCTCACGGTAGCCATTGTGGATTGAAGCCTGCCAAAGGAAGTCGATCTGGTTTAATAGCAGTGGAGCTTTTATAGTCTACAGTGGACAACAAAGGCATCAACCAAAGTTCACTACTAGTAATTGGTTGATTATCATCGGTTCTCAACTCACTGGTGGGTGAAGATTGGTCATTTGTTGATTCTGATTTCACTTGATCGAATAATAATCCCAAGCCATCCGGGGATAGACTCATATTCACGTTACGCTGTTCTACGGGTAATACCATTAATGGTTTTTGTTCCCCTGTTTTCAAGTTAATTGCAACTAAATAAGGCTGCTCTTGATAAAGTTCCCCTGGTAACAACTGTGTTAGCAAGCAGTAGAGTGTGGGTGATGCAGGGTCAAACTGGCAGTTCAGAATTGAGCCTTTGATTTTGACCAGTTCTTTTCGAGTACCTTGATTGGTAACTAAAAATAGATCGCGGGTGTAATCAGTATTAAATTTTACCATTGCTGCTTGAGTCCCATTTTTCGAGAAAGCTTTTACCAAGCCAAATTCGGGTAAAAAATCTAAGGGCTTACTGGCATCTGTTTGTAGGGGTAAAATAGCAGCTCCCTGTCCCTGGGCAACAGCAACGGCTTTACTATCTGGAGTAATGATAAAGTCTCCCCCTGGTTCACTTTTGAGGGGTTTGGGTGAAGCTTGTTGACCAGATTCATTTTCTGTGGCTGGCATAAACCAAAACCCAAAGTCAGTGGGGTCTTCTTTGTTACCCCTTTGGACAACAATGGTTTCCCCATTGGGAGATAAGTCAAATTTCAGGATTTGATACTTTTTGTTATCTAAAACTAATTGCACTTTACCTGGTGCTGCAACTTTTTTATTTAGTTCAATGGAAACACCAGTCGTTACTGTATATAATTTGGCGGATAATAAATCATCATTACCAGTGGAGCGGGCAGTAAATAGAATCCTCTCCCGATTGGGATATGCCTTGAATTCCATGACTACTAGGTCTTTCGGGGTGAGGATCTGTTTTTTTTGTTGGGTGAGATTATAGAGAACTAACCGACCCTGGTTATCTGAGTCTGCTCCTATATAAAGAATAATGCGATCGCGGGTGGTGAATTTGCCTGTAAAGGGTTGAATAACCTTGTTGGTTCCGCCTTTGGCGGCAAACTGATCCTGTGCTTGTTGGAGTTGCACTTGATAATCGGTGCCGTAGGGTGCGGGAGTCAAGAGGGTATACACCATACGTCGTCCTGCCCAACTAAATTTACCTGCTAGAGGGGGGTCAATGTTCAGGTTTTCCTCCACACTTTTGATATCCATAGGGCGGCTAAAGGTGAGGCTAAAGGATGCCTCATCGGCTCCAATTTTTTGATTTTCCCAACTGAAATTTCTCACACTGGGTTTAACAACATCGCCTTGTAAGATTAACAGCCCTATCAATAAACAGAGCACGAGTATACAGGCGATGGAGATCCGATCTAGTGGTTGTAAAAAAGCCTTATTACTAGCCATCAGTCAAGGGGAATTTAGAATTTAGAATTTAGAATGAAGAATTTAGAATTATTACCCTTTCCCCATTTAATAACTGTAAGGGTTCTTGGGTTGAGGAATGCTTTTTAAAGAGCTGGCATTAATGGTTAACTGACGTTTTCCCGATAGGGTTGCTGTTTCCATAATTCCTTCTACTTCTTGCCATGAATCTGGTTTATATTCCTGGCGAGATTTAGACAGCTTTACTGGTAAGCCAATGGGATAAGCATCCGCCGCGCAACAGGTGAGAACGAACCGCGCCAGAAACAAATACTCTTGTCCTAGTTCGGGGGGGTGAATCACAAATCCCTGTACCTTGACTTTTTGCCCTGTATATGCATCAGGCTCTGGATATACATTTAGGGTGCGTACCCAATCAACAAGCGATCGCTCCTCTGGACGCATGGAGGCTCTAAAGGATTGGGGTTGCATACGTGATGTGCCTAATAAATCGCCTACTCCCCTCTGCATTGCCTTTTGACTGGCAAAAACTTGGGGAGTAATCATTAAACCTAAGATTGCCGTGGTTAATAGTAGGGCACTACCCCAGCCAGGGGGGAACAGGGAGATATGTTGGGCAGTTGATTCTGTCCTGCGGCGACGCTGTCGCCACAATTGTCTTGTCTTGGCAACACTAATACCTAGGAGGACAATACCGGCAGCTACAACTAGCCCAAAATAATTGGGGTGAATCAACAAATTGAGTTTGTCTGTCAGCCAGTACTTTAGCATCAAAATTCCCCAGGCTGTAATCGCTAAAACATCTAGCCACGGGAGTAAAATACTGTAAATTTTAGCTCTAGAATTTAAGGGATTCATGGGTATTAGTCATTAGTGAGAGGACAGGGAACAAGGCAAGGAAAATGACTAATTGTTTAAATGATATGCAAGTTAATGAACAAGGTGAACAAAAATGTCAGCAGTCCAGCTAAGGCAAAGAAATAAAACACCGTTCTGGGCGTGAAGATTGATAGCAACAAACCAATGCCTTTGAGGTCAATCATGGGACCAAATACGAGAAATGCCAATAGCGAGCCGGTAGTAAAAGTAGAGGCGAAAGACAAAGCAAAGAAAGCATCTACCGTGGAACAGATAGATACAACCGTTGCCAAAACAAGCATGGCAACAATGGAAGTAATCGGACCAGCACCAAGACTAATAATTAAATCTCGGGGAGCTAATACTTGAATTGCCGCTGCAATCGCACTTCCTAATACTAATACCCCTCCCAATTCCCTGAGTTCTTGAATGGTATTTTCTAGCACCAATTGCATTTTATCTGCCATTGGTTGACTCGAAATTGATTCTGTAGAGGTATCTGAGATTAAACTACTATCAATGCGCTGGGGTAAACCCGTTTCCCCATTATTTTTAGAACCTAGCCAATAACTGCCTGATTGTAGCAAACTGGAGCCACCAACGGGTTGAGATATCAAATCACTTTGCCTCACCCTTGAGGATTTCAACTTTCTGGGGGGATTAAATTTCAAATATCGAGCCAGTGCGGGTTGAACTATGGGGGTTAAGTCCTTTTGAAAACTAAACACAAAGCCAATCATAGAGGCAATTGCAAAGGATAAAACCACCCGCAAAATTACAAGTTCCGGTTGTTCTCGAAATGCTGTCCAAGTAGCCCAAATCACAATTGGGTTAACTGTTGGTGCCGCCAACAAAAAGCCAATGGATACTGATGTGGGTATTCCCTGCATCAAGAATCTACGTGCTACTGGGACATTGCCGCATTCACATACGGGGAAAATAAAGCCAATCATGCTGCCAAATAATGCCCCCAGTAAGGGATTTTTCGGCATAATTGCCACGAGTTTACGTTCGTCAATGAAAAATAGCAGCAAACTGGAGAACAAAACCCCCAGCAGCAAAAAAGGCATTGCCTCCACTAGCAAACTCAAGAATATCGTAAAACCGTTGTTTAATTGATTCATGTGTGTCGCCGAGCAAAGCCGAATTGAGGTTTTAGGTTATGCCAAGACATTCTATCGGAATAGGGATCAAATCAAGATAGGGGCAGAAGATTAATTGGGTGAATAATAACTATGTTCTGATGTCAGGGATCGGTATTTTATTATTTATAGTTATGTTTATAGCATTTTTGTTGATTTTATATTATCTTCAACACAGTTTCATCAATTATTTAACCCGCTTTCATCCAGTATTTATAGTTGTGGTTGGCATGGCAGGTTGGGCAAGGTTAGTTGCTTGATCCCAAGGTAACAGAATGTAAATTAGCACAAAACCCTTGGGATTGCTAAGTCCTGACGGACAAGCTCCGCCTAACGCAATGACATACCTTTGGCAAAGGCTAGAATATTAGCTTATTGTTTGCCTATCTCATATCAGATAAAAGTATAAAATGCTGCATCAAATCCATGAAAGAATATTGCCACCATCTTTGTCTACAGCTAGTGATGTAGATTTGAGCCTAGATTCGAGGATTGAAGAGCTTCCCATGTATAGCTCTGCTGTGGAAATTAGCTTTACTGGGGAAGAACTGGGGAAATACTTAGACAAATACCCCCAATTACCAGGAGTGATTCTAGTAGAAGGGGGGATCTACTATGGAATGATTTCCCGTCGCAGGTTCCTAGAATTGCTGATTAATCCCCAATGTAAGGAATTTTTCTTTCAGCAACCCTTAAGTGTAATTTACAGCTATGCCCGCACAGCGATTTTACAGCTACCTGCAAATACCCACATTTTGAAAGCGATGCAACTGGCATTGCGGCGATGTTCCTCAGGAGATCCTTTATTGCGAACATCCCCTGAAGCTTTAACAGAACCAATAGTAGTACAAAACTCTGACCATACTTATTCTTTATTAGATATACAAGAGTTACATCTTGCCGCTTGGCTATTACAGGGAATTGAAACTCAAATACGTTACGAGCGCAGCCAAGTTCAGGTAATTCAAAATGAAAAGATGGCAAGTTTGGGACGTTTAGTAGATGGCATTACCCACGAAATTCTCGATCCCGTGGGTTTTATTTGGGGTAATTTAACTTATGTTTCTAATTACAGCCAAGATTTGCTGAAGTTAATTGATGCTTACGAACAGGAATTACCAGAAATTCCTGAAGACATTAGTTTGTTAAAAGAAGAGATAGAATTTGATTTTTTAGAAAAGGATTTATCCCAAGTATTATCCAGTGTTAAGACTGGTGCTGAAAGATTAAAAAAAATGGTTACTAGTTTACAAAATTTTTGTCACCTTGATGCTATTTATCAAAAACCAATAGATATACATTCTTGTATAGATAATATTATTTTACTCATCAAGAGTCGAGTAAAAAAAGAAATACAAATAATTACAAATTATGATGTTTTACCCCCCGTCCTTGGTTTCCCCGGTGAATTACATCAAGTATTTATGACTCTTGTGAGTTATGCAGTTGATAATTTATTGAATACACCAAGCAGACATCAATTAAATCCAGAATCTCACCTAGAAAAAGAGCAACCAAAAATAGAAATTACCACATCAGTTATTTCGCGAGATATGACCAATGATAATATTCCTGATTCTCGTTGGATTGTCATCTGTATTGCTGATAATGGTGCTGGAATTTCCGAAGCAGAACAGCAAGAAATACTCGCCCTATTAGCTGCTGGTAAAAAATCAGAACCAGAAACTAGTTTAGCTTTAAGCTACCGAATTATTACCACTAGACATGGAGGTGAATTTAACTTGCGATCGCAACTCGGTCAAGGGACTGAAATTGAAATTCTTTTACCCTTGTTATAGTATGCATCAAATATTGTTATTGTCTTACATTCATCTTCACGAAACCATGAATAAATGAAGATTTTTAAATCTACTAAATAAATCAAAAGTTTTGGGAACTATAAATAAGAACAACCCCAAACTTTTGACTGATTATGCATCAGAGAAGTGAAAACAGAATTCAACCATCGGCAGAGCCTGGAGATTGGGATTTAGAAGTACAACTGCAAAAATCCCAGCAATATGCAACTCTCATGGCTCAATTAATGGACAATGTACCAGGAATGATCTATCAATTCCGCATGGATGCTAATGGTACGATGTCCTTCCCCTATGTTTCCTCTGGGTGTCGGGAAATTTATCAAGTGGAACCACAACAGGTAGAACAAAATTACCAGTTGTTGTTCGATCTGGTTCATCCAGAGGATCTTTCTAGGTTGCAAGCAGCTATTGCCACCTCTGCCCACACCCTAGAAAAGTGGCAGTTGGAATGGCGAATTACCACCGACGATGGTAAAAAGAAGTGGCTACAAGGTATTTCTCAGCCCCAATTACAATCCGATGGCTCTATTCTTTGGGATGGCTGTGTAGTTGATATTACAGAACGCAAGCAAGCAGAAGCAGCACTCCAACAGTTAAATGAAGAATTAGAAGCAAGAGTTGAAGAACGCACAGCAGCACTAGGACAAAGTGAAGCACGATTGCAAAAACTGACAGACAACATACCGGGAATGATTTATGAATTTTGCCTCAATCCTGATGGTACCCTGTCTTATCCCTATGTTTCCTCTGGATGTCGAGAAATATTCGGTTTAGAACCCGAACAAATACAACAAGACCCATCTTTGATATTAAACTGCATTCATCCAGATGATTTACCACAAATGCAGCAAGCAACTGTTCGCTCCATGGAAACCCTGGAAAATTGGGAATGTGAGTGGCGGATTATAACCCAGTCTAGTCAGCAAAAATGGGTAAAAGCGATCGCTAATCCACAAGTCCAAAGCAATGGTGAAATCATTTGGTACAGTTGCTTAGTTGATATTACTGAACAGAAACAAATAGAACAAACCCTCCTCGAACAAGAACAATTTTTACGCAGCTTTTACGATGGTGTTGAACATTTAATTTTTGTAGTCAATGTTCTAGAGGATGGTGAATTTCGTTATGCTGGCTGGAATTCATCAACAGCAAAAGCTACAGGTATCAGTAATCAAGATGCGATCGATAAATCTCCCCAAGAAGCTTTTGGAGATGTACAAGGTACAGCAATACATCAAAGATATGAAAGCTGTGTCAAAGCAGGTAAAGCTATCACCTATGAAGAATGTTTGAATTTTGATGGTGCTGATACTTGGTGGTTAACTACCATTAACCCCCTCAAAGATAGTCAAGGTTGTATTTATCGTTTAGTTGGTACTACTTTTAACATTACCACTCGCAAGCAGACAGAATTAGCCCTGAAAGAACAAACACGGCTATCTGTTTTTCGGTCAGCGATTAATTCCACACTTGTCGTCAATGATAGTTTACGGGATATTCTGCAACAGTGTACCCAAATTATGGTGGATTATCTAGATGCCGCTTTTGCTCGTATTTGGACTCTCAACCCCGAAGAAAATATGTTGGAGTTACAAGCCAGTGCGGGGATGTATACCCACATTGACGGACCCCACGGTCGTGTACCTGTAGGGAAATATAAAATTGGTTTAATCGCCCAAGAACGTCAACCCCATCTCACCAATTCCGTACAAACTGACCCTCGTGTTGGGGATAAAGAATGGGCAAAACGAGAGGGAATGGTAGCTTTTGCAGGTTATCCTCTGATGGTGGGTGATGAGTTGGTGGGGGTAATTGCCATGTTTAGTCGCCATGAATTATCTGCGTCTATCCTCCAAGAATTATCCTTTGTTGCCAATGAAATATCTCTGGGTATTAGCCGCAAACAAGCAACGACAGAAATACAAGAACAGGCAGAGCAGCTCAAACAAGCCCTGGAAAAACTAAAATCTACCCAAGCTCAACTGATACAAACTGAAAAAATGTCTGGTTTGGGACAAATGGTAGCTGGTGTGGCACACGAAATTAACAATCCTGCCAACTTCATCCACGGTAATCTCACCCCTGCTCAAGAATACACCCAAGATTTACTGGGATTGTTGGAACTTTATCAACAACATTACCCCGAACCTGCCGAAGAAATTACGGAAGAAATTGCAGCAATTGACCTGGATTTTCTGAAAAAAGATTTTCCCAAACTGATGGATTCCATGAAAGAAGGTACGCAGCGCATTGAGGAAATTGTTATGTCTCTGCGTAATTTTTCTCGCCTAGATGAAGCTGAATTTAAGCAGGTAGATATCCATGAGGGTATTGACAGTACATTGATGATTTTACATCATCGCTTAAAAGCCAAGTCAAACCGTGGGGAAATCCCAGTTGTCAAAGAATACGATAAACTTCCTCTAGTTGAATGTTATCCCAGTCAACTCAATCAAGTCTTGATGAATATTTTGGTGAATGCCATTGATATTTTAGAGACAATAACAAATCCTTGTATTCATATTACTACCCAATTAATTAACAATCATTGGATTACCATTTATATTAAGGATAATGGACCAGGAATCGAGCAAGAAAATTTGACAAAATTATTCGACCCCTTTTTCACAACTAAAGATGTAGGTAAAGGTACTGGACTGGGTTTATATATTAGTTACCAAATTGTAGTAGAGAAACATGGCGGAAAATTATTGTGTGAATCTGCTCCCGGGCAGGGAACAGAGTTTATGATTCAATTACCAATTTTTCAGTCTCAAATTGGTAGCTAGTACCGCTACGCGGAAGTCAAAAGTCACGCATTCAAAAGTCAAAAGTACTGTGTTTTCTAGCTTTGACCTTTTATAAATGGTTGCGGCCTTTCCGCCAACTTGTAATAGCTTCCTTAAATTGACGTGAGTTCGACGAAACTCAGGTTAATTTTAACTCCTAACACCGAACTCCGAACTCCGAACTCAGGTTAAATTGATTGTCTTGCCTGTATTTCTTTGTTAGGTACTGTGGGAGTGGCCATATATAAAATAAAGTCTAGCAACCAAGGAGCAAAGCGTTGACACCAAACCGCTAAATAACTTTGCCAACCCACAAGAATTTCTGGCGAATCTCTTTGCAAGCCTGTAATTAGGGCTTGGGCAACTCGCTGGGGTGATATTGGTTTTACCCAACGAAACAAATTAAAATCTCGCACCATATCCGTGTCTGTTAGGGATGGTAGTAGGGCAACCACCTGGATATTATGGGTTGCTAATTCCTTTCGCAAAGCCTGGGTAAACCCTAAAATGGCAAACTTAGTGGCAGAATAGGTAGCCATTGTTGGTGCTGCAACCTTCCCCATCAGGCTAGATACGTTAACAATAGTTCCTTCTCCCCTGGTTGCCATTCGTCTCGCCATTAAACTTGTCAAGGTATACATTCCCAACAAATTCACAGATAACTCTTCTTGTAGTTGGGGCAGCTTCGATCGCAAAAATGATTTTTGGGATGCCACACCTGCACAATTAATTAATAGATGGATGGGTGCATAACTCCGCCACAACTGGGCTACAGCAATATTGACTTCCGTCGTTTGAGTCAAGTCAATGGCTAGAGTTACAGCTTCTGTTCCCATAGCTTCCACTTCTGTTGCTACTTCTGCCAAACGCTTGCGGTTACGGGCAACTAAAATCAATCTCTTAATACCTTGCTGTGCTAATTCTAGAGCGATCGCTCGCCCAATACCACGGGAAGCCCCTGTAATTAAGGCTACCTTTCCTTGAATATTCATTGGTTGTACCTCCAAACTTCTCTTCTTCACCCCACTCCCCTTGATACTAATTACGCAAAGATGGGGTGAAATAAATCAGGAATTATCTGGGAAAATTAATACTTAGCTTTATTACCAACACTATGGATTTGACATACTCCCCTTGTTGAAACGAAGGGGATTTAAAAATGTTGTTCCGTAGCAGGGTGAACCCGTGCTACTCCACATTTTCTTCCTGCCTCTTAGGCTCTTAACTAGGCAAATAACCTATGTTTTTTGCCCCCGCCAGACCGCCTCCACAGGCATTTTGCTTAGGGTTCAGGAAGTGCCCCTCCCCAAACGGGTCTAAATTCTTGTATGAACAATTTCTCTACCTTTTTTAGGCTCTATCGTGCAGGTCGCGTCACCCTTCGGGTATCTCCTAAGCCCTTCGGGCACGGCAAAGCCGAACGGAGACGCTCCGCGTTAGCGTTAGCTCCCCTGAAAGGGGCACGTCAGTCGCTTTATGCCGGGGAACCCCTTCGGGTTACGCGCTTCGCGCACGCTATGCGAGCGCCAGTTGCCTGGGTCGGGAAACCCTCCCGCAGCACTGGACTCACCGTCCACCGCGCTGACTCACCGTTACTGATTTT
>JASJDS010000160.1 GCA_030065055.1 Calothrix sp. MO_192.B10 | reverse complement strand
GCTGCTTCTTTTGGGGAGACATACGCTTTAGTCAATAACCTCTCCAAACCTTAACATTTCTCTTGTGAATATTTGGAGATATTTGAAAAGGTTTGGTAAGAAAATTATTTAATAGTAACGCCTCGCTGTTTATGGTTTGCTGATATACTCCCAACTGCTAAAAACTTAACTTTTCGTAGGTTGGGTTGTAGCTTGCTTCCACGAAGTGGTACGAAACCAAACCCAACAGCAAGTAGGTTTTTGTTCGGTTTCTGTTGATTTTGTAGACAAGGTTAGACCGTTGTAGACAATTGTCACCCACCAACCACCGATTGTCATACCCAGCTTTAGTCCTGTATTTTTTCCTAAATTCTAAATTCGCTCATTCTAAATTTTATATTTTTTCCAAATAGCTGAGGAGATCCGCCATTTCTTGTGTACTGGGCTGGAATTTAGGCATTGGAGGAGTTTCTCCACTAATAACCTGGTAAATTAAACTGGAGCGGGATTTATGCTTAGATACACCTTTTAAACTCGGCCCTACCCTGCCATCAGCTTCCCAACCATGACAACCGGCACAGTTGATTTGAAAAATCGCGCTTCCTTGTTCCGCATCTCCCGTTAGGGAAAGAACTGTTTTCACATATGGATCTGAGTGTTTCATCATGCGAACAGCCAAAACACCTACAAGGACTGCTAACAGAATTGCCACAACAATTAAAGCAATCCGCTGAATCAAAATTTCGGGTTTGGTGAGTTGGTTATCCAAAGGTTTTACTAATGTTAAGCTTAACTGTACAAAAATTTTATTTCATACACATAGCTTAAAAGTTCTTGATTATGTCTGCAAGCATAAATGAGATTTTGTGTTGGCAAATTTTGATCTCCAACTATTCTCTAGCAAGGGATGAATGCCATCTTTGGTAAGATTGGGTGCAGGAACGTTTGTTTAACACTTGTAACAAGGAGATTAACAATGGTTGAACCACTGCTGTGTGGTATTGTCCTCGGATTGATTCCTGTCACCCTTGGCGGATTGCTTTTCGCCGCTTATCAGCAATATAAGCGTCCTACTGAGTTGGGAGGCTAGAAGGAAGGAGTGGGGGCGGGGTTTGCCCGCCCGCAGGGAGTGAGGGAGTGACAGTTAACGGTTGACAGTTGACGGTTGACGGTTGACAGTCTTTAATTCATCACTCCTTCCCTCCTTCCCTCCTTCCCTCCTTCCCTCCTTCCCTCCTTCCCTCCTCTGCGATTTGTTTGCGGGTAGCTGGGTAGAAATGGTCAAAACCTGTGGTGGTGTGGCATCTGGTGGATAGAGAAAGTCAACTTCTACCAATTTGCGATCGCCTGCCGGAATGTCGAGTATGGCCAAAGGTTGACCCGGTTGCCCCCTTCTTTGCACTAAATGCAGGTATCGGGTGTATGTTTTACCCTGGTTATTTGGATAACGTAACCGTACTGTTCCCCGAAAGAAAACTTGTGGTGCGGGGGTATTAAAAAAGCTCAGTCCCCCTTTGGTTAAACTATCTGATTTGATAGGGGTTTGCATTGATACAGTCACTTTCCGGGGGATTTTACTGTTGTTGTACAGGGGTAGTTGCAAACTGTACTGAATGCCATAATTACCGTGGGCACTATATGCCGTGTCAGGATAGCGTACTAGCATTTTGGCACTTTGAATTTGCTTAGTACCCAAGGTACCCCTGGGCACAGTACTGAGGGGATAAGAATAAGCTTGTCCTGGTTGGGGAATTGTTAAATATTTGACTTTGTTATTATCTGTAATTAATGCCCGCCATTGGGAACCCTGGGCAACTCCCGCCACCCGACCATAAATTATCCCTCCACTAGTTGCATTAGGTGGGGTAGGAGCTTTATCTCGCGGACCAGCTACGTCGCTATTGTCAAGTAAACTTAACCATTCTGTTACAGTTGGAGCGCGTTCCCTACCATTATTATTTGTGGGTGCAAACATCGCCAAACTAGCAGCATAGACTTTACCACTACTGTGGAGGCGCAGAAATGTAGAACGCCCATTTAAGGGTGGGGTTAAATCTTTAACCGGGATTGGTGCATTGAGCAACATCCGACTTTGTCCGGGGGGAATGATGATTTGTGCCGGGAAAGTCCTTTGTCTTCTCCCTCTAAGAATATCACCCATGACGCGATCGCCTGGTCCGGCAAATACTGTACCAAAAAAATTTTGACTCCAACTAGGTAACTGAATAAAAGGAGCATCTGGTTGACTTAAATAACTCGCCCCCTGCAACACATTTATTTTGACCATTTTGTTCAGGGGGTTATGCAGCAATATGCCCAAATACAAAGTCCGTAAATCGTCAGCAGAGGGTGCTTGAGCAACATGATGGGCAAACACATCAAACCGTCCTTGGAAGGGAAAATTGAGGTGTGCTGCGGGCACTTTTTTCCCTTGGGGGGGAAAGGTGGAAAGTAGTATTCCCGGATTGAGTACCTTTTCTGGACTATTGCTATTGAAAGTTGGGATGGCATCAAGTTTGCCTGGTAAAGGACGCACTTGTTGAACTTGCACTACCTCTTCTGTGGCAGGAGGAGTTTGAGCAATGGGTAAAGGGGGTAAGAATAGCAACATTTGCAGATCTATTTTTTTGGTTCTAGACATTCATTAACTGATCAAAGTGCCATTCCATCAACGATTAATAAAAAATCTGCCAGAATTGCCGGCAAGTTTTCCCCAGTCAAAATCGGAACATGGACAAAGATACAAGGAATATGGAGATGATTTTGTTGGAGATAATCTAATACTGAATAATAAAGACCTTCGCAGACAAATTGTCCACAGTCATGGCTAATCTCCACCGCTGATGTTTCCCGAACCAGTTGCTCTAAATCAACTTTAGTTGGTAAAACATTTTCTGCACCATTGATAAATGTCCTGCGAGCTTGAGACTCCACAGTTAATCCCAGACGCTTTTCTGCCATACCACAACAAATAATGCCATCTGGTTGGAGTTCGGCAATTTTTTCTAATACTCGACTACTGGCAAGCTCAATATCTACAGGTAATAGTCGCATGAAGTTTAAATCATGGGATATAGAATCCAGTCGAGATAGTTCAATCAACAAATCATCACTGGAATTTGATTGTTGATGGGACAACCAAATTTCAAAAGAAGTTAATAGAAATCTTTTCTTCATGGGAAATATTATTTAAAATAGAAACACCCTCCATAATTATTAATTTACAGGGAGTAGGTAAATGGCGTTGATTTCAGTTATTGACTATGAGATGGGAAATTTACACTCAGTCTGCAAAGGTTTGGAAAAAGCTGGAGCAAGTCCGAAAATAACCTCTTCTGCCAAAGATTTAGAACTAGCAGATGCCATTGTTTTACCAGGGGTAGGTGCCTTTGATCCCGCAGTCCAACACCTGCGAGAACGTGGCTTAGAAGAGCCGATAAAAGCAGTTATTGCCTCAGGCAAACCATTTTTAGGAATTTGTCTGGGACTGCAAATTCTATTTGAATCCAGTGAGGAAGGTAAGGAACCGGGACTGGGAATTTTACCCGGCAAAGTCAGACGTTTTCGCCCCGAACCAGATTTGACTATTCCCCATATGGGTTGGAATCAACTGGAATTAACTCAACCAAAATGCCTTTTATGGGAATACTTATCTACTCGACCTTGGGTATATTTTGTTCATTCCTATTATGTTGATCCAACGGAACCGGAAATCCGTACTGCTACTGTCACCCACGGTAGTCAAACTGTAACAGCAGCAGTAGCCCGTGACAATTTAATGGCAGTTCAATTTCACCCGGAAAAATCTGCTAATGTGGGACTGCAAATTCTCTCTAACTTTGTTTCCCAAGTCCGCGAACAAATAGCTGCTTAACTGGAAAATTCTGATAGTTTAAACCTATTACCCATGCTGTATAAAAATATTTAAAGGGTAGACGAACACCTACCCCTAGATTTGTCATCTTTACTATTATGTCTTTGAGAATTTATGGTCATCGTCACCTAAAAACTTTACCAGGGAAAGATACAAGACCCACCAGTTCGCGGGTGAGGGAAGCAATATTTAATATTTGGCAAGGAACCATTGCCGATTGTCGGTGGCTAGATTTATGCACTGGGACTGGTGCAATGGGTGCAGAAGCTTTGTGTCGGGGAGCCAGGGTGGTAATAGGTATGGAAAAATCCCCCCGTGCTTGTCATATCATCCAACAGAATTGGCAACAAGTAGCTGACGAACTACAGCAGTGGCAAATAATCAGGGGAGATATCTTACAACAATTACCAAAACTTGTAGGGCAACAATTTGATCGCATTTATTTCGATCCACCCTATGCTAGTGGATTATATCACCAAGTATTAGAAGCGATCGCTCGTTATCAGCTTTTAGATGTTCAAGGAGAAATAGCGGTAGAACACAGTTCTCAAGGTTGGGTAGCACCAACAATTGCCAATTGGGAAATATGCCGCGAAAAAGTATACGGTAGCACGGCAGTTACATTTTATAGATATGTTGAAGGATGGTGAGGAGTGAGGAGTGAGGTGTTCGGTGTTAAAATTAACGTCAGTTCCGTCGAACTCACACTGATTTACTAAGTTTAGGTTAATTGTTGAGTTTATTCTCAACTATTCGGGAAGTGACTCCTGACTTGAATTGTACAAATCCTTGACTCATAAGGGTTTTAGCCTCAAAATTTCGTCGAACTCACATTAATTAACGGAACTTATTAGGGTTTAACCGCAAACCAGATGAAGCAGGAGTGGAAGTTTTAGGAATTGTAACTCCATTTCTCAAAAATCTGCCATCACCACCATCTCCCCCGTCTAAGAAAGATTTGAGTTTGATGGCATCTTTAGATACTGCCCTGCGAGCGCGTCTATTGAAAACGCCCCTACCTAGTTTGACAATATCTTCTATGCCACTGCTAGTACTTGTATAAGTGCTAACACCAATAGTCTCCTGTCCGCTATCAGCAGTAGTCAAATTGCTGAAAATTTGATTGCGAGTCGCATAAGGATCTAGTCCTGGTGGTATGGTGAGGATTAATCTACAAGCCGGATTCCTTTCGCTAGTAGCGCAGAGAGTGTTATAACCATTGAGTTGAGAATTACGTAACTCTAGCAAGCCATCTGGACGGTAACTTTCTAGACGTTGGGCAATAGTTCGACAGCGTTTTTCGGCATCCCAACCACCACCTAAATTTCTAGGAGTTGCCCAAGCAAAGTACTTACCTGGTTGACTTTCAGGTTGATACATCACCGTATATTGATTGTTATAAAACAAACAATTGAACCTGGTTCCAGAGTTAATGGAGCTACTCGTGTCCCCAGAGGTGTTACTGGTGCTAGAAGAGGTGCTGGTAGTTACAGTAGAGGTTGAGTTGCCGTTGCGAGTATTTGAGGTTGAGGTTCTGGTAACACTGGAGTTGGTATTTTGGTTGGTGTTACCCGGTGATGATGTTGTTGGCACCACAACATCTCGATTTACTTGTGCGGAGGCGATGGAATTACCGAGAAACATGGATAATCCCAAACTGCTACAAAGAATAAATTTAAGGGTTGGTGATGACATAAATCATCCTCTTGTTGAAATTAAAATTGGGAGTTGCTGGATTTGATGACGCAGAAGTTTTATTTTTGATTCTGCTGCATATTTTTTTCTGATATTTACCATCATTTTCCAAACAGATAACTTGTAACCACCTTGTTAAGTGCCAACTCTTGCTCTCAATTTTAAGGCTAATTAGTCATAAACCAGGTGCGTTTTTACGCAATAAAAATTTTATGTGAAGAAAAAATATTGAATATGGCATGAATTTACTGGGAAAAGGGGAAGACTAAGATTACTCCCTGAGTAAGTAACACAGGTCAAATTAAATATTAAACCTCACCCCCAGCCCCTCTCCTTATTAAGGAGAGGGGTGCAGTCAGGCGGAGTGCCGTCAGGCGGGGTGAAGTTCAGTTTTACATTTAATTACGCCTACCTACTTATGAATGCTTTCACGGGGGGAAGAACTAAGGTAAATTGTGAGTATAAGATGCTAAACCAATATCTGCGTAAATTTGCGATCGCTCCTATTTCTTTATTATTCTGGATAGCTATGGGAACATTAATTAATACCACGGCCCAAGCTTTACCAGGAAGAACTACAGAAGATGTGGCTGCTTGGATTAAATCTCACCCTACTCTGCGTCCCCGTGTGGGGGAAAAATTCTTAGTCAGGAAAAGTGATACTGCTGCTCAACGTTTTACTTTCCAAGCATCAGTTTTACCCCCTGGTAAAATCACATTTACTAGGGATCGCAGTACTATTCGTAGTCAAAGAATTGCCATGTATGATGCGATTAATGGCATGAGTTTGGAACGTTTGCAGGAATCGTTGCGGGTAATTTATGGCTTGGATATCTATCAAGATTTTCAACAAGCACGGGTAATTTATAATTATCCCAACCAAAGTGCAATTAATTCAGCCCGATTTGCCAAAACTCCTATTAGGGAAGCTTTACGAGGAGAATTGCGTATGGGCAACCGCTATGCATATTGGGTGGAGGTAGCTAAACCAAATCAAGGAAAAGCTTTCACTGGTCAAATGACTGTGTTATTAAAACAGGATGTGGATAAACTAGAATCGGAACTACGAAATCGCTAATTCAATTTTAGATTTTGGATTTTAGATTTTGGATTGTAATATCATGTTCGCTTAATTACTTATAATTCCTGCTTGAGTTACCCTAACCCTCTGTTTCCCTCTCCTTAATAAGACTACGGTGTATACACAAGTTATGGAATTCCCAATAGTAAGAAGGCAAACCTCACCCTGACAAAAGCGGACATCCCTCTCCTTATTAAACAATTCGTAATTACGTTTTGTAATGGGGATTTATATCATTTCCGTTTGTATCGGAATTATTTAAATTTCCTTCTTCTCCCTCTTCCTCTGCGCTCTCTGTGCCTCTGTGGTTTTTTTATCATTCCGATGTAACCGGATTTGATATTAAACCCCAACACAAAACAAACAACCCGTAGGGGATGGGGTTTTAAACCCCTAGGAGTATAGATAAGGAGAGGGTAACCCAGGTGGGTGAGATTTTATTGCATCTAATGTAATTCATTACTTCATTGCTATAAAGTATGCCAATCACCAGAGAAAATACTTTCCACAGCCATTGCTATCCTCAATAAATCTTCTTTGAATATTGGAGGCCAGTCTACCCCGGCTTTGCGTCCAGCGGCAAATAATTGTTGGGTTTTCACACTTAACACATAAAGGGCGCAAGCCAATTCCTTATCAATGGTGGTAGCATACTGCAATTCTGCAAACACCACTTTCAATGCCAATAAAATTGACGTGATTTGACCGGGAACTGGTGGTTGACCCTGGTGCATATGCATTAATAGGCTATCTGGATTTTCCTCGGTGGTAATTGTTTGAGCAATGAGGAATTTGCGAGCTGTTTCGTAGTTCATTTATCTTTTTGAGGGGGTTTGGGGGAGCTATAAAACCCCCACTGCAATTACAAGATTCAGTGAGGGATACATGGACTCAAAAATTTGCCGCAGTGCATATAAAAAATAACCTCACCCTGTCCTAACGGACATCCCTCTCCTTATTAAGGAGAGGGAAAATTTGTGCAAAATTCCAGCTTTTGGGACTATGCCGGTAATACTTGTTGCAATTCTGCAATCAGGCGATCGACATTTTCCTTACGACTATTGAAACCCATCAATCCAATCCGCCAAACCTTTCCACCGAGTTCACCCAAACCACCACCAACTTCAATACCCCGTTCTAAGAGTAACTGTTTAGCGATCGCTTTTCCATCTACTCCTTCAGGAATGCGGACTGTTGTCAGGGTAGGTAAGCGAAATTCTTTTTCCACATGGAGAGTCAACCCCATATCTTCCAGTCTTTGCCAGAGGTACTCCACATTAGTTTGGTGACGCTGCCAGCAATTTTCTATACCTTCTTCAGCAATTAAACGCAGTGATTCCCGCAGAGCATAATATAAATTGATGGGTGCAGTGTGGTGATAAACTCGCTCACTTCCCCAATACTTACCCAACAAATTCATATCTAAATACCAGTTAGCCACCTTTGTTTGCCGACGCTGTAACTTCTCCATCGCCCGGGGACTCATGGTGAAAGGAGAAGCACCGGGAGGACAACACAATCCCTTCTGACTGCAACTATAAGCCAAATCCACACCCCACTCATCCAAGAATAAGGGCACACCACCCAAACTAGTTACCGTATCTATCAGTAGTAAACAGTCAAACTCACGACATAAATCCCCCACCCCTTCCAGTGGTTGACGGGCACCTGTGGAAGTTTCCGCGTGAACCAAAGCCAAAACAGCAGGACGATGGGTTTCCATAGCTGTCCGCAATTCTGCCAAATCAAAAACCTGTCCCCAGGGCTTAGTAATGGTACGCACATCGCCACCATATCTACCAGCCATATCTACCAGACGATTGCCGAAATACCCCATCACACCAACCAGAACCACATCACCGGGTTCCACAGAATTGGCAATGGTAGCTTCCATCGCTGCCGTACCCGTACCACTCACAGCAATAGTGTGGGGGTTTTCCGTTTGCCAACTGTACCGCAGCAGGCACTGAATCTCATCCATCAGTTCTAAGAAAGCAGGATCGAGGTGTCCCACAGGGGCAGTATTCATCGCCTGAAGCACCGCAGGATGGGCATTTGCAGGTCCTGGTCCCATCAACAGGCGATCGGGAATATTCAGGGGAGCGAGGTTTTGGCGTTGACTGTTATTGATAGAAATTGTTTGGGTCATTATCCGTTATTGGCTATACATTTTTGATGTAGAAATAATTTTAAAAGCTAGAGGGGTGGAAAGGCTAGAGGAGTGAGGGAGTGAAGGAGGGAAATAGTACGTAGGGGCACAGCATCCGTAATCTATCGGTATATGGAATCACATAAACCACGCCGTGCCCTTGCCCGGATTCAGATATTCCCAACAGCAAAAAAGAAATTGCTCGTAGGGGCACGGCATCCGCAATTTATCGGTATATGGAATCACATTCACCACGCCGTGCCCTTGCCCGGATTCAGATATTCCCAACAGCAAAAAAGAAATTGCTCGTAGGGGCACGGCATCCGCAATCTATCGGTATATGGAATCACATTCACCACGCCGTGCCCTTGCCCGGATTCAGATATTCCCAACAGCAAAAAAGAAATTGCCCGTAGGGGCACGGCACCAGTAAGATTACTGTATAGACAAATATATTTATGTGCCGTGCCCTTTTCCACGTTCAGATATTTGTCAGCAAAAAACTATAGTTTGCAAATATAAACGTGGTTTAACAGATTACATCCGTCCTTTTATATACCGATATAAACTGCCGTGTTAGATAAGCTAATAGAAGCGATCGCTCATCCTATCATTAAAGACAAGTTTCAGCGTAATGAAGTTGTCATCCAATTACTAAAACAATTTAACCTCGAACCGGAACATCCACCGGCGGATTTTAGCGGTGTTTACGCCTACGCCTTGGTGGAATATGGTGTGGGTAAGCCCCAGCCATTTCTACAACTGTTCCAGCAAGAAACAATCAAACAGGCATTCCGCAAAGCATTTGACCATAATAACCCCTCAATTTTGCTCTCCGAGGTGGATGATTTTGTCGAATCTTATGCTTTGGGGGATGAAGTCAAAAGTTTGAGAATCGACATCAAACGGGAAATTGCCGCCTTTTACATCGTCTTTTCGGAAGTCGCTAAACGCACTCGCAACCCCGCAGATACACTGATGAGCCAGCAAATCGGCTCCTTACACAAGCGTGTTATTACCCTGCAAACACAAATTGACAGATTGCCGACCCTGGAAGGAATTCGCACGGAAATGGCACGGTTGGCGTTACCAGGGGGTGTAGAGGCGGGATATATTGCCTCTTCTGTCGCCCTAGCTCAACAAATGCGGGGTTGGTTGGAAACCTTGGGTTACCGCTTTGAAAGGCATGAGGTCTGGGAAGACAGTTATTTTGAGTGGATTATCCAAATTCCAGTGCGACGTAGCCGATATGACAGGGTTCTCGTGCGTGGAATTGAGGGGGAGATTGGGCTGAGTGATGTCATGGCTTTGCGCCAGTCAGTAGAGTCACTACGCACAGATGAAGGTTGGTTGGTGACGACGACTAGGCGGATTTCACAGGCAGCGCGGGATGAGGTAGATAAACCGGGCAATCGTCATCTGGACTGTTATACTTTTGACGAACTCATCGACGAAGATGCGGATTTTAGCGATTATCTCAACTGGTTGGAGGCAGAAGTCAAACGTCGCAAAATTGATACTCAGTATGTACCCCTTGCTTGTAATAAAGAAGAATTTGACCGAGTTAGTAAGCGTCCCATAGGTGTAAGTCGCTACGACGAACGGGGTGGTTGGATTGACGGTTATATTGATTTGTGTGTAGATGAGCCTACCAAGGAGCATATTTCCATATTAGGGGAGTTTGGCACGGGTAAAACCTGGTTTGCCTTCCATTATGCTTGGACTGCATTGCAACGCTATCGGCAAGCACAGAGACGGGGTGTTGAACGTCCCCGGCTCCCCTTGGTAATTACTTTGCGGGATTATGCCAAGGCATTTAATGTGGAGAATGTATTGGCGGGTTTCTTTTTTACCCAGCACAACATCCGCTTAACCAGCGAAGTATTTGACCAGCTTAACCGCATGGGCAAACTGCTGCTAATTTTCGATGGTTTTGACGAAATGGCAGCAAGGGTAGATCGTCAAGAAATGATTAACAACTTTTGGGAACTGGCAAAGGTAGTGGTTCCCGGTGCCAAGGTGATTCTGACTTGTCGTACCGAACATTTTCCCGATGCCCAACAAGGCAGGGCTTTGTTAAATGCAGAATTGCAGGCATCTACCGCCAATTTGACGGGGGAAACACCCCAGTTTGAAGTGTTGGAACTGGAGAAGTTTGACGACGAGCAAATTCGTCAAGTATTGTCCTTTCAAGCCGAGCCTACCACAGTTGAGCGGGTAATGAGCAATCCACAACTGTTGGACTTGGCACGTCGTCCGGTGATGACTGAGTTGATTTTGGAGGCTCTGCCGGATATTGAAGCCGGGAAACCTGTGGATATGTCACGGGTGTATTTGTATGCGGTGCGGCGGAAAATGGAGAGGGATATTAAAGCGGAACGTACCTTTACTTCCTTGGCAGATAAGCTGTACTTTTTGTGTGAATTGTCCTGGGAAATGCTGTCAACTGACCAGTTAAGTTTAAATTATCGCCTATTCCCAGATAGAATTCGGCGTTTATTTGGTTCCGTGGTGCAGGAAGAAAAAGACTTAGACCACTGGCAATATGACATGATGGGCCAAACTATGCTCATCCGCAATGCTGAAGGAGATTATACCCCGGCGCATAGGTCGCTGTTGGAGTTTTTTGTAGCGTATAAGTTTGCGGCTGAGTTGGGGGTGTTAGCTAGTGATTTTACGGAGGTAGCGCAAGGGCAGTCTAATTTAGATGAAGGCGTTGCATCAGAGGATTACACTTGGTCTGCTTATTTTAGAAGACAAGTAGATGCAGTTGGAAAGATTTTTTCCATTGCACCTTTGAAGGGGGTTATCAGGGAGCCTCTGGAGGTGTTGCGCGAGAGTTTTGGCAAAGCACCTTTGGCGAAAGCGGTGATGGATTTGATGATAGGAATGGTGGGAGAATGTCAATCCCTTGTGGATGTAATTCAGGAGACGCGGGGGAGAGGTGAGGATGAGGTGGGTTATGTTGGCGGAAATGCAGCGACTTTAGCGGTGCAGATGAATAAGAGTGCGTTAGAAGGGAGAGATTTTAGTGGTACAGTGATAAAAGGGGCTGATTTTAGTGGTAAAAGCTTGCGGAATGTAAATTTTGCTGGAGCTAATTTAACTGATTGTGTTTTTACTAAAATTTTAGGTAATGTCTTATCAGTGGCATTTAGCCCAGATGGGGAAATGTTGGCTACGGGTGATCATCATGGCATGGTTCGCGTGTGGGAAGTTGCAAGTGGTAGAGAACTTTTAGTTGGTAAAGGACACCGTAGTGAGGTGCATTCAGTAGCTTTTAGTCCCGATGGTAGAACAGTTGCCAGTGCTAGTTTAGATACCAGTATCAAACTTTGGAATGTGTCTACGGGACAATGCTGTCGAACTTTACAGGAACATACGAATTGGGTATATTCAGTAGCTTTTAGTCCCGATGGTAGAACAGTTGCCAGTACTAGTTCGGATACCACTGTCAAACTCTGGGATGTATCTACTGGGCAATGCTGCCAAAACTTACAAGGACACACCAAGACGGTACGTTCAGTAGCTTTTAGCCCCGATGGTAGAATTCTTGCCACTGGTAGTATTGATAAAACTGTTAAATTATGGGATGTGTCTACTGGGCAATGTTGTCAAACCTTACAGGGACACACCGACGGTGTACTTTCAGTAGCTTTCAGCCCGGATAGTAGAATCCTTGCCAGTGGCAGTTATGATCAAACTGTGAGATTGTGGTATGTGTCTACGAGACAATGTTGCCAAATCTTGCAGGGATACACCAATTCGGTAAATTGGGTACGTTCAGTAGCTTTCAGCCCCGATGGTAGAACTCTTGCCAGTGGGAATGAAGATAGTACTGTGAAATTATGGGATATATCTACCGGGAAATGCCGTCAAACTTTACAAGCACATAAGAGTCGGGTACGTTCAGTAGCTTTCAGCCCCGATGGTAGAACCCTTGCTAGCGGAAGTTTTGATACAACTGTGAAGCTATGGGATGTATCTACAGGGGAATGTCTTCACACCTTTCAAGGATACACCAATTGGGTATATTCAGTAGCTTTCAGTCCGGATGGTAGAAACCTTGCCAGTGGCTTTTTTGACACAACTGTGAAACTATGGGATATATCTACAGAAGAATGCCACCATACCTTGCAGGGACACACCAGTGTGGTACGTTCGGTTGCTTTCAGTCCTGATGGTCAAACTCTTGCCAGTGCCAGTGGTGATTTCACTGTCAGGCTATGGGATACACATACCGGAAAATGCCGTCAAACTTTACAAGCACATAAGAGTCGGGTACGTTCGGTTGCTTTCAATCCCGATGGTCAAACTCTTGCCAGTGCCAGTAACGATGGAACCATCAAACTATGGGATATATCTACAGGTGAATGCCGTCAAATTTTACGGGGACACACTAATTGGGTAAATTCAGTTGCTTTCAGTCCTGATGGTCAAACTCTTGCTAGTGCCAGTGACGATACAACCATCAAACTATGGGAACTATCCACGGGTGAATGTCGCCACACTTTGCAAGGACACACTAGTCTGATACGTTTCGTTGCTTTTAGTCCTGACGGTCACATACTTGCCAGTGGAAGTTTTGATACAACTGTGAAATTATGGGATGTGTCTACAAGGGAATGCCGTCAAACATTTGAAGGACATAAGAATTGGGTATATTCAGTTGCTTTCAGTCCCGATGGTCAAACTATTGCCAGTAGCAGTACTGATGCTACTGTCAAACTATGGGACATATCTACAGGGAAATGCTACCGAATCTTGCAGGGACACAGTATTCGCGTGCGTTCAGTCGCCTTTAGTCCTCAAGGTAATACCCTTGCTAGTGGTAGTGAAGATGGCACAATCAAACTTTGGGATGTCAAAACAGGTAAGTGCCTCAAAACCCTTAGAAGCGACAGACCCTATGAACGCATGAATATCAGAGGTGTGAAGGGTTTAACTGAAGCCGAAATTACCAGCCTCAAAGCATTAGGCGCAGTGGAAGAAGGGGAAATGTAAAATTAAAAATAGCAGCAAGCTGTAGAAAAATCCGGGAGCATCCCACTTTTTTGCACGTCATTGCGTTAGCGTAAAGCCTACGGCATAGCTCCGCTTACCGCGTAGCGTGCGCTTTGCGCTCAGCTTGTCCGATAGGACATACGTAACGAAGTGGAGTGAAGCATAAGTCCTTCGGACACGCTTCGTGAACGCAAAATCTCTCACTAAGAACAAAACTATGGGATTGCTTCGTCGTTCCTCCTCGCAATGACAGTTATTCTTTTTTTGAAAAATAAAAACTGGGATGCACCCGAAAAATCCTGGTATGGTGGCAGCTAATACTAAAATTACGAGGCTAAACGATGAATACTGCTCAATTAATAACTAACGGCGATAATCAAACAGTAATTCTACCCAAAGAATTCCAACTTCAAGGGTCAGAAGTTTATATCAAAAAAATAGGTAACGCTGTTGTTTTAATTTCCAAAAAGAATCCTTGGCAAACATTATTTGATAGCTTAAACTCTTCTCTGATGATTTTATGTCAACCAGAGAACAGCCCAAATTAGAAGTAAGAGAAGCACTATAATGAGGTTCTTGCTCTGGATACAAATATCTGCATCTACTAATCCGAAAACGCAACTAGCCCAAAGAACAATGGCAACTAAAGAAAGTATCAAACAAGAAATAGACAAGCTAAGTGAAGAACAATTTCAACTTGTAGCTGATTTTATTGAATTTCTCAAATTCCGCATTCAAAAAGTTGATACAACTCCAAAAAAAAGACTTAGTGAATTTTACGGTGCATTCAAAGCAACTCAACCCTATCCAGGAAAGGAGGAAATTCGGAAAATTGTGGGCGAATCTTTGGCTCAAGAAATAATTAACAAACAATAATGACAGATTTTTGGGTAGATGCTAATGTTTTGCTGCTTTTCCTAATAGGAGAACCTGCTGAATTAGCAGAACGTACTTAATGTATGAATATCACAGATGTAAAGGGTTTAACTGAAGCCGAAATTGCCACCCTCAAAGCATTAGGTGCGGTGGAAGATGGGGAAATGTAAAATGAAAAATAGCAGATAATCAAATTTTTCCGCACATGGAAATAATAAAAATATTAAAAGAAGGACAAGTAAGTATTCCCGAACAATTACGAAATTCTCATGGCTGGGAAACTGGTCAGGAACTAATAATAATTGATACAGGTGAGGGAATTCTTCTCAAACCGAAACAACCTTTTATAGGAACTACCTTGAACGAAGTTGCAGGTTGCTTAAAATATCAAGGAACACCAAAATCTTTGTCAGATATGAATGATGCTATCCGTCAAGGTGTAGAGGAATCATGGCATGGTGGCAGTTGATACCAATATAATCGTGCGTCTATTAACTCAAGATGATGAACTACAGTATCAAAAAAGTCTAGAAATTTTCCAGAAATAAACTATTTTTATCCCAGATACCGTAATTTTAGAAACTGAATGAGTCCTGAGGTTTGCCTATAAGTTCAAACTATTACTCATCATCTACAAATAAAGATTCTAAATCTCGATAACCGCTAACTACTCGCACAATCACAACACTATCTTTGTTTACCTTGTAAAAAACAATGTAGCCATCCAAAGGTATTCCTCTAAGTTTTGGGTCAAGATTTGCGTAACTTCGCCCTATGTTGGGAAATTTAGCTATGTTTTGACACTTTTTATTAAACTCGCGTATAAATCGTTCCCCTGCATCAATATTGTGACTGAAAAAATAATCTAAAATATCATCTAAATCTTGGCTTGCTTCTTGTGCAATATAGTATTGCATCACTCTTGACTCCGACGCGCTTGAAGCAATTTCTCTTCCAATCGTGCTATTACCACTTCACCATCAAGCACTTCTCCACGCTCGATTTGAGCAAGCCCAACAGCTACTTTCTCACGGGTTTTTTCTTCCCATTCCTGATAACCCTTTTCCCATTCTTCTAGCAGTTTTAATGCTAACGCAATTACATCATTAGCATTCTCATATCTACCGCTAGCAATTCGGCTTTGAATAAACTGTTCTTGTTCGGGTTTTAGTTGGATATTCATAATTTTATCAAAACCATTCTTATAGTTATTAGGTCATCAACTCTCTTCGATATTTATGATATCACAAGCATAGAAGAGATTACTTAAAATATCAAGGTATACCAAAATATAGGAATCCGGTTTGATTGTTGCAGGACTTACGCAATTGTCACAATCGGTGATTGGTGCGTGAGGTTACAAGCCTGATGACTACGTTCAAATATTCTCGCAGCGTCACGCACCCTACAGAAAAAATATGCCAGTTGCGTAAGTCCTATGTTGAATAAAATTAGGTACTTGTAGGGTGCGTTATGCTAACAGCTAATGCACCGAAAAAATTACCGGATTATGCGTTACGCTGCGCGGCAGGACACCCTACGTGTTTTAAGCGCAAGCGCAGGCTACGCCAACAAAAATCAAATAGTAATCCTATATTTAGAAGAGATGGATGATGCTATGCTCAATATATTAATTTAATATTGGGGTGTATGGGTGAATCGCTTATCAGATGAGGATATTTATCGGGAAATTGGGAAGATAACAGCAAATTTTGAACTGTATCAATGCTATGAATGTACAAAGGCAGTAATGCTGTGGTTGAAGGAAAAAGATATCAAGGGCAGAATTCTTCAAATTCAAACATCTGATGGTGAAGATTATATAATTAGTATACGTCTAGAAAATCAGGGTATTAACGAATCAATTACACTTAATGGAATTCATTATGGAGTAGAAGTTCGAGGAAAAGTTTTCGATAATCTTTCAGTGGAAGGATTGACTAGAGAAGATTGGTTGGATGATTTTATCTGCCCCAGTGGAGAAGTTTTGGATAACTATCTGGATGAAATATAAAATTTCAATATCAGATAAATTGGAGGAAAAATGAGTAAAATTTTTGAAATTTTAGAAAAAATTAGAGTCCGCCCAGGAATGTATATAGGTCGTGCATCTGTCAGTGATCTATTTCATTTTCTGGTTGGTTTTAAAACTGCTTTAAGAGAATTAGAAGTTAAAGCAACTGAAGAAGAAATGGATTTTTATCGGGAGTTTCAACCTTGGGTACAACAAAAATATCATGTTTCAACCTCTAATTCTTGGGCAAAGATAATTATGCTTCATTGCGGTAGCGAGAAAGAAGGTTTAGATGCTTTTTATAAATTGTTAGATGAGTTTAAAAATCGAAATAAAAATTTAAAAACAAAAGAAAAAGTTACTAATAGTTATGAAAATATAACTGAAGATCAAGAAAGAAAGCGCATAATATCACAATCACAAAAAGAAGCTGTTATGAAGTCTCTAGAGATGGAAGAGATGCAAGAGAAAGAGGATAGTGTAAATTTATAATTGGGAGGCTAAAAGATGAATACTGCTGAATTAATAACTAAACCACGTCTACTTTGAAAAATATAGTTTTTACTTATGAATATTCAATCGGATGAAAGGGCACGGCATCATTAAGATTAGGAAGCAATGCAAGAATATTACGGATGCCGTGCCCCTACAGGGGAATTGGTTTTTTGGTATTTCCTAGAGGGAAACCTGTGGATAAATCCAGGGGCTTGAAACTGCTATTTTGATTCGTTCAATAGTAATCGTAACGTTGCTCTATCATCCATATCTGCTTGTTTGTCAGCAGTATTCTTTTTCGATAGGGATTTGGTTGCCAAATAATTCTTTCACAATGACTTGGCGATGCTCTGCGAACACAAGTGCGATATTTTACACGACGTTCTCTTTCCCAACGCTGGGCAAGCGCCCTGTAAATTACACTGCGTTTGTGTAATTTATCCAATAGTGTTTTTAGGCACATTGGTTTAGGAACTTGTGCAACTGTATACTCTACAGTGGATTTGTTGGTGTGGTTTTGGTTGAAGATATTTTCTTCTGCTTTGACTTGTGCGCCGCTAGTTAACACGCTAACTAGTACCGCCATACCAACAGCAGACAGTTGCATTAAGGCTTTTTGTAATAACATAACTACCTCCTTGGCGTTGGGCTAAAGGTAGCGAAGATGTGAAAAAGTCGATGAAATGCCGAAACTAAGTTGCATTCAAAGATAGTACGCAGTCATTGCGACGTTCGCTCTTAGCGTTCCCGCAGGGTAGGAAGCAATCTCATTGACTCGAACTACTATGATAGAGCGCAACTTGGTACGAACAATCGCTTTTTGTTTTCCAGTAATTCCTTGTCAAGGGGAATTGATTTGTGTTCTATTAACTGCCATTCCATGAGTAGCAATTTTTGTTTACCCCATCGCTTGCGCCATTCTCAATCAGAGCCTTGATGCCGCAAATCATTTTCTCACTTGATAGCAGCTGATTATGGTTCGCTCATTTAATCCCAATGATGGTAAGAGTACATTTTTATGGATGATTGTATTTTTACCTGATATTTGCGATCGCTCAACTACATCTCAGGTATAACAATCTACTTATATTATCTTGCAAAATCTTGGGTAAATACACAAAATGTCATAAAATTTTGCTTAGATGGGATTTATCGAGTAAATCTGAAGACATAAACCCACATCTGAACTTAAATCGCTGTAGATAAATTATCACATGGTGAGCTATTGTACAGCAAAGAGCAGCACCATATGCATATGATCGATTATTGCAATAATTGATATTGATTAACTTATTGCTCCATTGAATAGAGATAATTTAATTAAAGATATATGCCTCATTGCTGTCTGAACTCAACATAAGTAGATAGCACAGAGTTTCATAAAAGTGCATCTAGGTTTTCTCTGCGAATTCTCAAACTGAAAATAGATTCACAATGGAGAAGATAAAATGATTCCAGGTTTTATCTATAGCACTTTAGCAACTATACCTACTACTGTAGAGTGGTATCCTAAGGTAGGTATGGTAATGATTATTGCTAATGTTTTTGCTATACTACTAGGCAAATTAGTTATTAAGAATCCCGTTGCTCAACCACCTTTACCAATGCCAATGATGTTTGGTGGTATGGGCTGGTCTGAATTGTTAGCTACTATGAGTTTAGGACATATTTTAGGATTAGGGGCTATCTTAGGACTAGCTAATATGGGCTATCTTTAATTTTAGTAAAAATATTGACTAAAGCCTGACTGAAGACGCAATTCAGCATGGTTTAGTTAATACAAATTGTAGGGTGCGATAATCCAGAATTTTATTCCCAAGTCTTACTGGTGTCGTACCCTACAACCTATTGTATTCTTGCCTAGCTATAGTTTGTTTTGGCAAACTATACTGTATTGATTTTGCAAATGACACCTTAACGATCTATTGATTTATATTAATATTATGGCAACAACTTTCAATTATTAAACAGCCGACAAGTTAATCTTTAAACCATTAACCTTAGTAACGACGGTAGTAACGACGAACACGATAAACGCGTACCCTTCTAGGACGATAACGACGAACCCGATAGACGCGTACCCTTCTAGGACGATAACGACGAACGCGACGAACGCGACGAACCCGATAGACGCGTACCCTTCTAGGACGATAACGACGAACGCGACGAACGCGACGAACCCGATAGACGCGATAGGTACGGGCTAAGAGTGGAGTATCTGATGTAGAGGTAGTGGAAGTAGTAGCAAGGGGTTCATTCTCTGTGGCTGATACTAAAGCATTGGCTTTTGGCATCGCAGAGAATGTCATAGATGCAGTTATTAACCCTAAAACTGCTACTTTCATTGTTTTGAACATAAGCTTACGTCCTCATAAAGATTCCGTTCATTTAAGAGATACAGTCAGCTTATAAGAATTTCCAGAAAATTACCTATATAAAGTTATGTGAATTAGATTTTCTGGTTGAATTTAACTAGAACGCCACTACAAGTCATAAAACCGCAATCAGCAATACCACAATCAATGAGAGAACAATCCCAGTCGGCTAATTCGGCGAAACCTTCAGCGCAGTTGCAGCTAATATCAGCACAATCAGCATAGCAACTATCATCGCAGTTATGGCGACGACGGGGTTTTTGTGGTGATGCTCCTACAGAACTGTTACGGGAACACAAAATTTTATTCGCCTGTTTACAAGCCTGAAAACGATCGCGGCTTTTAATCCATCCTACCCGAAAACCGGATTGAGCGATCGCTTGCTTAATATACTGAGAACAAGATTGACCTCCGTACAATACACGGTGGGCGCAAGCAAAGCCTTTATGGGGTGAAATATGCTTTTGATATCCGGTAATGGCTGCAATGCTAATTTTTCGGGTAAGAAAATCTACTGTGGAAATTTGCATAATTAGTAACATAAAATATTGTTATAATTAACTATTCCCAATTTCCCCTACCAATTTACCTATAAAAAGATTTGTATACCCGAAATCACAAGATAATAAGACATATTAACTTATACAAAACTACTGATTCACATATTTTTAAATGCGATAATTGTATCGATGATAGTGAAGTAGTTCGGCAAAAATCATGACAACTCCAACTATGATGAAGTGTGCTTGCGATCGCTGTTTGTGTGTTATATCTGTGGAAGAGGCTATTAAGCAAGACGGTAAATACTATTGCTCCTCAGCCTGTGCCGAAGGGCATAAAACCATGAAAGGTTGCGGTCATAGTGGCTGTGACTGCTAATTACCGCTGTTCCATGTTACATAACTTAAATGATATCAAAACAACCCCTACCGATCGCGGTAGGGGTTGATTAGTTGAATCAATCCAGAAGAGATTTACCTGATTTCAACAAGAAGGCTCACACCTGCGGTGATAGGGAGGTGTTGAGATGAATTGTTGAGCGTGATAATATTCAAATGGTTGATGACCCACCCAACTGTATGGAACAGAAAGGCTAACTTCAAAGTAGTAAGACTTGCCGCAGCAACATCAGAGCTTGGGGAAAGAGCATTCCTGATGGTATGCCATTGCAGTAAATCTGAGGAATGTTGCACGAACAACAATTAAACTGCCTATGGAAGATGGGCGGCTGCCTGGGTTCTCCCTTGAGGGGATAAAGGTCGCAAGACCAGAGACGTTGTGTAAGACCATCATCGGGTTAAGTCCCGAACTTTGTCCCTAACGTGGCAACGGCGGATGAGACGGGAAGCCTATACTGTACCGAAGGTCAGTGTAGGTACTTCACA
>JASJDS010000169.1 GCA_030065055.1 Calothrix sp. MO_192.B10 | reverse complement strand
GGAACGAAGTAAAAACATTTGTTTCGATACAGGTAGTGCAAGAAACAATACGTCCGTAATCTTATCCCCTCAATTTATTTATTTATGGGGATTATCTTTTTACTTTTTACTTTTATCTTTTTACTTTTTAATGGGTGTGAGTTGCAAATACAAACAAGGAATTACCAATAATGCAATCAATGTAGAAGCACATAAACCGAAGATAATCGCCATACACAAAGGAAACCATACAGGGTCACTAATTGCTAAGGGAATTAAACCCACAATGGTAGTAATACTAGTAGTTAGAATGGGACGCAATCTGTCAGCAGCACCACGAGCTGCTGCTTGTCGCACCTTCATCCCGTTTTCCCTGTGTTTATTCATGGTTTCTACCATGACAATGGCATCATTCACTACAATGCCTACTAAGGAAATAATCCCAATCATGGCGGGGAAAGATAGGGGTATTTGCAACAGGGAAAAACCACCAAAGGTGCCAATAAAGGCAAAAGGAATGGAAAGCATAATAATGAAAGGCTGGGTAAAGGAGCCAAATTGCAATACCAAGACGGAGAAAACTAGGAAAATAGCCACATAAGACATCTGAATTGCTGAACCAAATGTTTCACTTTGGGTTTCTGCATCTCCAGCAAATTTATAATCATAACCAGCAGACCATTTTTGTTTCATTTTCTGTAATTTTGGCTTCAAATCTGCCAAAATTTCCCCAGTAGTGCGTCCTTTGGCTTTGGAGTAAACTGTAACGCTGCGTTCCGTACCCGTGTGGGTAATGGATAAGGGAGCCACACTTTCTTCTACATCCAGTACAGAACGCCCAGAAATTGCACCTTGTTGTGAGGAGAATAATTGAATCATCCTTAATTCATCCGCACGGGTGGGACCACCCACGGAGCCTCGACGGGATGGGAAGGCGGTACTCAAACGAATTTCTAAGTCTTCTTCTCCTTTACCAATGGCATAATCGCCAATATCGTTATCAGTCATGATGTAGCGCCCCTGTAGTGCTAAATCATCTTGACTTATGCCATAAAAGTCCATAGCTTCCCTGCGGGGTTGGAGTTTGACATCATAACGCATATCTCCCAAACCATCGCGCACATCTTCTGTACCTGGAATTTGTCGCAATGCTAATTGCACTTGTCCAGAAATCTTGCGTAGTTGGTTCATATCATTCCCTTTTAACTCCACGGCTATGGGATCTCCCCCTTCCCCAGTTCCGGGAGTATTAATGACTAAGGATGAACCAGGGTAACGACGTAGTGCTTGGTTGAGTTGGTTACGCAATTCATCCACATATTTATAGGAAGGATATTGACGTTCTTGTTCCCTGGTAAATACCGCAGAAAAACCCAGTAAATAATTATCCTGGTTGGGTTTAATCCCACTTTCGGGGACTAAACCACTTTTTTGCCCAACTAATTTGGTTACACTTTCCAAATAGTTTTGATTCCGTAAAATCTCACCCAAATCATCAGCTACTTTTTGAGATTGAGCCAAAGTTGCACTAGGTGGTAACTCTACATTAATACTGAGGTTGCGTTGATCCCCATCGGGAAACAACTGTCCCGGTAACTGGGATACTGCCAAAATAGCACAGATAAATAGAGCTACAGCACCTGCAATCCAAGCACCGGCTGTAGCTCTATTCCGTACCGTAAAATTGAGACTCCAATGGTTAAATTCCTGGGAAAACCATTCAGTAAATTTATCAACCCTGGTTTTTTTCATTCCTCCTTTGACATTACCCAACAAGAAACGAGATAGAGGAATGTCTACCAAAAGAGCGATCGCATAACTCAATAACAGACAGATAATGGCTGTAATGGGCATTAACCGGACAAATTTACCCATAGTACCGCTAATTGCCATTAGGGGAGCCATAGCTAAAATAGTGGTCATTTGACCGGAAAAAGCGGGTCCAGCGTAGGTTTGCACGGTTTTTAAGGCGGCTTGGTTAAAGGTTAAGCCTTCCACAAATAACCCATCATGCATCCCCTCCATCATCAGGATGAATACATCCACCAGTAAACCCAGTGCTAGCACCATCCCATACAAAATCATGCTATTCAGGGTTTGTCCCCCTATCCAGAGAATAAAAATCGCCCCCAAAAAGGTTAAGGGAATAGATAAACCTGCAATCAGTGCTTCTCGCCAAGTGAGTGCAACTAACAGAATTAAAAATACACAAATTACCGCTTGAATCACATTACTAATCAGGTTGTTTTGATCCTCCTGAATGGTTTCGTCATCCCTGGAAGTGATACGATAATCCATGCTGTGGGGCCAAATATTCGCTTCTTTTTTAATCGCCTCCAGTTCTGTTAAAGCATTATTAACTACATTAATTGTGTCTGAACCTGGTACTTTTACTATCTCCATACTCACGACAGGTTCATACTCCCCACCCCGCCAACTAATAAAGGCGCGAGTTTTTTCCCGTTCTAAATCCCTTCTCACCCGGGCAACTTCATCTAAACGTACCACCCTACCTTCAGCACCACCAAGACGAGCTACAGGCAGACTCCGTAAATCATCTAGGGTACGAAACCGTCCATATAACCTTACCTGTGCCCCGATTTGAGCATTTTCAATTTGATCCCAGGGCATATCCCGGTTTGCAGCTTGAATGCGTTTGCTGATGGTAGTGGGGGAAACTCCTAAAGCACTGAGGCGACTTGGTATAAGTTGTACATGAACAACTTCTTCCCGTTGTCCAGCTAAGTTAATCTCCCGCACACCAGGGACTTTTTCCAGTCTTTCTTGAATATCCTCGGCGGCACGATTCAACACTGCTGGATCTAATTTGCCATAGAGAGCAATTGATAAAATGGGAGCATCTTGGACAGAAATTTGATCTATTTTTGGTTTATCAGCGTCAGAATTAATCTCTGGTTCCGCATCATCTACCTTTTGTCGCAGTAGTTGAATTGACTCATTTATATTTGCATTAGCGACAAATTCTACACTAATTTTAGAGACACCATTGAAAGAAGAACTTTCAATTTTCTTCAGCCCCTTAAGGGATTTTAATTCCTTTTCAATTTTGTCTGTAACTTGAGATTCAATGGTTTCCGGATCTGCACCACCCCAAGTAGTCGTTATCATTGCCTTCGCAATTTTAATATCGGGATCGGCTTCTTTTACCATTGATTGATAACCCATCCAGCCACCAAAGGTAAGCAAGATAATTAAAAGAATGCCAAATACTGTTTTGAGAAAAAAGAATTTAGCTAATCCAGAAGCATTGTTTTCATCAGGTACATGATGATGTTTATCTTCATGACTATTAGAGTCCAGAGGTTCAGAGTTAGGAGAAAGTAACTGACTGCTCATAAGATTTTGCAACTATAGGCGCCTATCGACTTATTTGGATAACCACCAACTACCAACCGTCAACCGTCAACTGTCAACTGTCAACTGTTATCATCAACAACTTCAACAGGCGTACCATCTACCAAGCGATTACCACCTTCTGTCACCACTAGTTCCCCTGCTTTAACGCCACTGGTAATCTCTATCAAAGACATACCTCTAATCCCCTCTGTTACCTGACGCAGCTTGACTTTGTTTTCCTGCTCATTCACCACAAAAACAAACGGTTTTTGATCCCGGTAAACAATAGCATGGGGAGGAACAGCCAAAGCCGAGGGGTTTTGTTCCACTGCAATCCACACAGAAACTCGCTCGCCATCCCGCAAAGTTTTTACTCCTGTATTCAGGCGAACTCTGACTTCTACTGCACGTTCACCGGGGGTAATGGAAGGACTAACGGAAAATACCCTACCTTTAGCTTTGGCTAAATTAAATAGTTGTGCTTCACTAATTCCATTGGTGGCAGCTGTACTCATTTCTTGATCCGATACCACATAAGCTGGTTGATTGGTTTTAACCGATACACCATCAAAGGCTGGTAATTTGATCCACACATCATATACACCGGGTTTAATCAAAATGATTGGCACTGAATCCACCACATTTTGATAATCTCCGCTTGCTTGTACCCTTTGTGGTGTCCAGTAGTCACCTTCACGGATATTCATGTGAGCAACAATACCATCAAAAGGAGCAGTAATGGTGCTATCTTCTAGGGTGACAAGGGAACGGGTTCGTCCTGCTTGAGCAGAAGCAATGGTTGCTCTAGTTGAATCTAGTTGGGATTGGGCAGATTTTAATTGACCTTCAGCAGATTTAACTTGGCTTTGTGCGGCAGTTACTTGAGCCTTAGCAGCTTGTACCTTTGCAGATGCATCCTCGGCTTTATTTTTGTAAACATCGGTATCGCTGGCGGAAATAGCCCCAGATTCAAACAGTTCCGATCGCCGTTTATATTCAGATTGAGCTAATTTATAGGCATCTTTGGCAGCTCGTAAGTCTGCTTGGGTTCTAATCACATCAGCCTTTGCTTGTTCCACCACAGCCTCTGCTTGGGATACATTGGCTTGTGCGGTTATCTTTTGAGTTTCAGCTTCAGCAGTTTTAGCTTGGGCTTGGGCTAAATCGGCTCTTAATCTGCGATCATCTACTTTGGCTAGTAATTCCCCTGCTTTAACAAAATCACCCTCTCGCAATTCTCGCCCATTTATTTTTTTAATATATGTAATAGTCCCGGATGTTTCCAATGTCAGGTGTTTGCCTTTAGTTGCAACTACACGACCATTGCCAAACACAAAATTTTGGATTAACTGGCTTTTCACCCTAGCTGTTTTTACTGGTAATCGGGCAGCTTGTTCTGATTTATTTTCTGATATTTGAGGACTTTTTTGTAACTGTTGAAAGGCGATACCACCTACTATTAAGATGGCAATTCCACCGATAATGTACTGCCACAAAGGACGTTTTTTATGTGCTACATTCTCTGGTGTTGCGATCGCTTCAGTGTCTGTCGCAACTGTTGATTGCTGTAGCCTTTCTGCTTGTTTAATATCCGTATCTGTTTTTGTTGATGACCCCGGTGGAGATGAATCATGTTGCTGAAAATCATTAACTTTCATTGTCAGACTCCCCGTAGTACCGTAATTTAAATAAATACTTTTTGTTTATCCTGAAGACGAGCTAACTGTAGTAATCCAAATAACACAAATTATAGAGCGATCGCTAAATCTGGAAGTTGTCCCGTAGATAGAAATTTAACGATTCTTTTCAAAAACGCCGAGCAATTTTTGGTTAGGAGTAGCAATACAAGCATCGATAACCTTATCCGTGACATTGCTGAGGACTGGAGGATTAATGGTCATCTCACCTTTTTTACCATTCATGAAACCATGCATATAGATGAGGAGATTTGTCCGTTCTTCACCATCAGCTTTAAGAAGTGCTTTGCAAGTCAATGTCTTCAAATCAACCGTATCATTGTCATTGGATGAAGATTGTGCTTGCTTAGTTGTATTGGATGAAGATTGGGCTAAACCAGGAATTGTTGTCAGACTACCAACAGCAATCACCCCAAGCAAAAGTAGCCAGTTCAATTTTTTCACGCTCGTTACCTCTTAAATTAGTTGAAAACTGTTTATTATCTAAACCTAACTAGCGATCGCGATTCATACATCTATTGTATTCACGCCTATAAAGTCTCCTTTTACTTCTTTGACGACGAGAGCCACCACCAACCAATCCAATCGCTGCACCGGCTCTTGATGCTCTTCGTCTGTCCCTCCTCGAACCACCAGCAATAGAGCTAACAACACCTCCGATAATAGCCCCTCTAACAGCGCCCTTTATGGCACCACCAGAAGCATTACGACGAGAATATCTACGAGCCCGATTATGACAATAATCTTCTCTGTCTCGGGACTGAGCAGTAACAGGGATTGCAGGAAATATGACTAGCCCAGGTATGACGATCGCACTTAAGGCTAAACCAATGCCTAATCTTTTTCCCATAAACTATGTCACTTTTTGAACTATAAAAATAGTACAATAACCAACATTAAGGATTTAGATATACAAAAAATTTTTATATTCATTTACACATCTTCACAATAGATATCTTCAAAAGAATATCCATAAGCCGGAATCCTTTTTTTGATTAGCACCTTATAGTTTCCAGGGTGTTTTAGGAAAGGGTAAGGTGGGCAGTAGGTGGGTTACGCTAAATCAAGGGTTTCAGGCTCGCAAATTTTCCGGCATTGGATACGAAGACCGCCAATTTGGTTTTACCTGAAAAGAGTTAAAAAATTTATTGACAGACCCTGTTTTTTCAGCGCGGGCAAAAATTCCATAGTTAACAAGGAGATGGCAACAATGCGAACTTCTTTGATACCCAACACACCATCTCAAAACAAATACGCTCACCTTCTCTATGTTTTAGTTCTACGATTACTTGCTGCTCCTTTCCTCAAAGGCTATGGAGAAATACTGCTATCCTTACTTCTGTTGTGGGCAATTGTCTTAATTATCAGGACATTTTATCTACATCAAAAATTCTTCTGGTTTTACCTAATTGTGGCAGTTTCAGCATTTCTGCTGGAAGTAATCGCTCGATTCCGTAATTTCTTTGGTCTTGAGACAGCTTTTGTCGTTTCCGTCTATTTTATCTATGCACTTTATCTCGGCATAGCAGCTTGGCTGATCATGCGGGAAATATTCTTGTCTGCAAAAGTGACTATGGATACAGTCTGCGGTGGTATTTGTGTATATTTACTAATTGGGTTTCTCTGGTCATTGTTCTATGGAGTTGTCCAGTATCTGGATCAGAATGCTTTTTCTCAAGCTGTAACGCCAGGAGGATTCTACAGTACGAGTATTTACTTGAGCTTTACAACTTTGACAACTCTAGGCTACGGAGATATTCTACCTGTGAATCCCTTCGCCATGATGCTTACCAATCTTGAAGCTATTATAGGACAGATGTATCCAGCGATTTTTATTGCCATTCTGGTGGGTGGTTATCTATCTCAAAAAGATAATCAGCAAAAATAAACAGGACTTACGCAAGCCTTATTTGTCATTGCGAGCGAGCGAAGCAATCCCAGCATTTTGGCGATTACGTCGCTGTCGTTTGTCCGTTCCGGACATGCTACGCAAACGTAATGACGTAATCACGTTACTTTTGCGTAAGTCCTAATAAAAATCCCCAGTAAATTACTGGGGAAAAGAGGTTTTTGGATTTTGTAGGATATTGCATTGGAAAGCAGTGTTGTAATTAGAATATCCACTACCGCAATATAAAAGTTGCCAAAATGCCGAATCAGTCAGAGGCAGGGGGGCAGGGAGCAGGGGAGTGTGGGGAGCAGAGGAAGATGAAATAATTATTCCTTCACTCCCTCGCTCCTTTACTGCTTGACTCATGGGCACGGCGTGGTTAATGTTTATTCAATATACCGAGAGATTGTGGATGCCGTGCCCCTACTGCTTGACTCATGGGCACGGCGTGGTTAATGTTAATTCAATATACCGAGAGATTGTGGATGCCGTGCCCCTACTGCTTGACTCATGGGCACGGCGTGGTTAATGTTTATTCAATATACCGAGAGATTGTGGATGCCGTGCCCCTACTGCTTGACTCCCTAATAGGGCCATGTCCAATTGACGATCTCCGGTTTATCAATACCATGCTCGAAGGCATACTGTTGGTGTTCGATAATGGCGTTCTTCATCCGTTCTTTGACGTAAGCCGCCGCCGAACGCAATTTGGGAACCCTGTCAATCACGTCAATCACCAAATTAAAGCGATCGATTTGGTTCTCGATCGCCAACTCCAATGGTGTATTAATATTACCAATTTCTTTGTAACCACGGACATGAATCCGTTCTTGGTTTGTACGGCGATAGGTAAGTTTGTGAATTAGCCAGGGATAGCCGTGGAAGTTGAAAATCACAGGTCTATCAGGGGTAAATAGGGTATCAAAATCTGTATGGGATAAACCGTGGGTATGTTCGGTATCTGGCATTAACTTATACAGATCCACCACATTGATAAATCTGACCTTCAATTCGGGAAACTCTTCCCGGAGAATCGCTGTGGCTGCTAAGGATTCCATTGTGGGAATATCACCACAGCAAGCCATGATTACATCTGGCTCATCGGGTTCTACACCGCAATCATCGTTACTTGCCCATTCCCAAATGCCAATACCCTTGGAGCAATGCTTGATGGCTTCATCCATACTCAGGTATTGCAGGTGCTTTTGTTTGTCAGAGACAATCACATTGATGTAATCTCGGCTATGTAGGCAGTGGTCTGCCACTGACAGCAGGCAGTTAGCATCGGGAGGTAGATAAATCCGCACAACTTCCGGACTTTTGTTGGTGACTACATCTATGAAACCGGGATCTTGATGACTAAAGCCATTGTGATCCTGTCGCCAAACCGTAGAGGTAATCAGCAGATTCAGGGAAGAAATGGGAGCGCGCCAGGGCAATTCTTGGCAGGATTGCAACCATTTTGCATGTTGGTTGAACATGGAGTCAATTACATGGACAAATGCTTCATAGGAGGAAAAGAAACCGTGTCGTCCGGAAAGTAAGTACCCTTCTAGCCAGCCTTCCAAGGTATGCTCGCTCAACATCTCCATTACCCGACCCCCAGGAGCCAATTCACCCCCATCTTCATCCTCTGGCAGCAATTCTCCCATCCACACCTTCTTACTGGCTTCGTAAACCGCTTGCAGGCGGTTGGAGGATGTTTCATCGGGACAAAATACCCGGAAATTCTGGGGATTTCTGGATATCACATCCCGCAGTAGGTAACTCAAAATCTTAGTATTTTCTACTTCCGTAGTTCCCGGTTTGGGTACTTCCACTGCATATTCCCGGAAATTTGGTATAATTAGTGCCTTACGTACTAACCCACCATTGGCGATGGGGTTGGCACCCATGCGACGGTTACCAGTGGGAGCAAGTTCTTTCAGTTCGGGTATTAAGCTACCATTGGCATCAAATAACTTCTCTGGTTGGTAACTCCGCATCCACTCTTCCAGTAGTTGCAAATGTTCTGGGTTTTGGTGCATATTTCCCATCGGTACTTGGTGCGATCGCCAGAACCCTTCTACTTTATGACCATCTACTTCCCCAGGACCTGTCCAACCTTTGGGCGATCGCAGTATAATCATAGGCCAGCGAGGACGCTTGGCTACACCGCTACTACGGGCTGATTGTTGCACGTTTCTAATATCTTGCACGCACTGCTCCATAGTTGCAGCCATTGCCTGGTGCATACTTTCAGGGTCAGAACCTTCCACAAAATAAGGGGTGTAACCGTAACCCTTAAATAAGTTTTCTATTTCTTCGTGACTAATGCGAGATAGGATGGTGGGATTAGCAATCTTGTAGCCATTGAGGTGTAAAATCGGTAACACCGCCCCGTCTGTGATGGGATTGATAAATTTGTTGGAATGCCACGCAGTTGCCAAGGGACCAGTTTCCGCTTCTCCATCCCCCACCACGCAGGCCACAATTAAATCGGGGTTGTCGTAAGCCGCACCGTAGGCATGGGAAAGACTATAACCCAGTTCGCCCCCTTCATGGATAGAACCGGGGGTTTCTGGAGTACAATGGCTGCCAATACCTCCAGGAAAGGAAAACTGCTGGAAGAACTTACACATTCCCTCCTCATCTTCGCTCTTATCGGGGTAAACTTCTGAGTAGGTTCCTTCCAGGTATACAGGAGCTAACACCCCTGGGGCACCGTGTCCGGGCCCTGCCATGTAAATCATGCTCAAGTCGTACTTCTTGATTAGCCGATTGAGGTGAATGTAAATGAAGCTCAAACCAGGACTAGTACCCCAATGTCCCAATAGTCTTTGCTTGATTTGTTCTGGTTTTAGGGGTTGTTTGAGTAGGGGGTTGTCTTTTAAATAAATCATCCCCACTGCCAAGTAATTACAAGCTTGCCAGTAAGCATGGATTTTTTCCAGCTCTTGGGAACTTAAAGGTGCGCCTTGGATTGTTGCTCTTGCAATGCCAAAGGCACTAAGCTCAGTTTGATTTGTTGATTTTTCTGGAGTTGCAACCATATTACTCGCTTTCTAGGTAAATTTTATCTATTATTACAACTTTCGATCTTCTAATTTAAAGTTGCTACTAATTATTTGCAGTTCTTTGTTTGTCTGTTGATTTATTTTAATTATGATTTGTAAATACATTAACTTTAATTATTAATTGAAAAACATCCTTCTTGTGGTATATTTATCATTACAAATCTATATGCATACCATTATCTCAAACATTAGGACGACATAGATAGAAGATTGACATTTCTTTGCACGGTGGTTGCTGATTGATTTAGATTGCAAAACCCTTGTTTCTATAAATATCCATAGGATTGGTATTGAGAATATTTTTCCTGGAGAAATTAACTTAAAGTTAAAAGAAGATGAAATTTAATTTAACGAAATGACGAAAATTTTAGGATATTTTAATTATAAATTAATTTAATTAGTTTTCAGATCGAGCTGGTAGTATACTAAAAGCAAAATTAATACTGAAGAGGCGATAGTTTCACACTGAAATAAATTGACAAGTTCAGATTTTATGTCAATAAACAACCAGAACCAAGGCTGAACTATGCAGACTCAAGATATACAAGTAAGGGTAGAAGACGATCGCACTGGGTTAAGTATCGAAACCCTCAAGCGTGCTTTAGCTGATAACTTATTTTACATTCAAGGCAAATTTCCCCAAATAGCCACCAAAAATGATTATTACATGGCACTGGCTTATACAGTACGCGATCGCTCATTGCAACGCTGGCTGAGTACTGTGCAGACATATATTGAACAAAATGTGAAACTAGTTTGTTATCTGTCAGCAGAATTTCTGGTGGGGCCGCACTTGAGCAATAATCTGATTAATCTTGGCATATACGAACAGGTGGGTCAAGCGGTGGCGGAATCGGGGTTAAACCTGGATGAGTTGCAGGCTCAAGAAGAGGAGCCAGGATTAGGTAATGGGGGATTGGGGAGGCTAGCGGCTTGCTTTTTGGATTCCCTTTCTACCCTGGAAATTCCAGCCATTGGTTACGGTATTCGCTACGAATTTGGTATCTTTGACCAAGAGATTCGTGATGGTTGGCAAGTGGAAATCACGGATAAATGGTTAAAATTTGGTAATCCCTGGGAAATTGTCCGTCCGGAAGATACTGTTGAGGTAAAATTTGGCGGACATACAGAATCTTATGTTGATACTCGCGGACATTATCGAGTGCGCTGGATTCCTGATAGTGTAGTTAAGGGAATTCCCTACGATACTCCCATTCTCGGTTATGGTGTGAATACGGCGAATACATTGCGTTTGTGGAAAGCAGAAGCACCAGAATCATTTGACTTTCAACGGTTCAATGTCGGGGATTACTATGGTGCAGTGGATGAAAAGATTGTGTCGGAGAATATTACTAAGGTTCTCTACCCCAATGATGAGCCAAGTCAAGGTAAACAGTTGCGTCTAGCACAACAGTACTTCTTTGTTTCTTGCGCCCTGCAAGATATGATTAGGATACATTTATTTAGACGGCAAAGTCTGGAAACATTTCACGAAAAATTCGCAGCACAGTTAAATGATACCCATCCCGCCATCGGTGTGGCAGAGTTGATGCGGCTATTAATGGACGAACATAGGTTAGGTTGGGAAAAAGCTTGGGAGATTACCCAGAATACTTTTAGTTATACTAACCATACCTTGCTGCCAGAAGCTTTGGAAAAATGGTCTTTGGGTTTATTTGGTAGTTTGTTACCCCGACATCTAGAAATTATCTACGAAATTAATCGCCGCTTTCTCGATGAGGTGAGGATCAAGTACATCGGGGATACGGGTAAGGTTTCTCGTTTATCCCTGATTGACGAGAGTGGTGAGAAATATGTACGCATGGCAAATTTAGCCTGTGTGGGTAGTCATGCAATTAATGGGGTAGCCGAGTTACATAGCGAACTTTTAAAACAGACTACCCTACGGGATTTCTACCAACTATATCCAGAAAAGTTTAGTAATAAGACTAATGGGGTGACTCCCCGTCGGTGGATGGTGTTGAGTAATCCTGAGTTATCTAATTTAATTACTAGCAAGATTGGTGATAACTGGATTGTCCACCTAGATGAACTCAGAAAAATAGAAGCCTTTGCAGATGATTCTCAATTCCAAGAGGCATGGCGACAAGTTCAACAAACCAAAAAACAGCAACTAGCTGAGATTATCTTGCAACGCACAGGAATTCAAGTTGATCCCAATTCCATGTTTGATATTCAGGTGAAGCGGATTCATGAATACAAGCGACAGCACCTGAATGTTCTACATATTATTACCCTTTATCATCGCCTAAAGCAAAATCCTGACTTAGAAATTACACCACGGACATTTATCTTTGGTGGTAAAGCCGCACCGGGATACTTGATGGCAAAGTTAATCATTAAGTTGATCAATTCCGTGGCAGAGGTGGTAAACCACGATCCTGATGTCCGGGATCGCTTGAAAGTGGTGTTTGTACCAGATTATAATGTCACCAATAGCCAACCAGTATATCCAGCAGCAGATCTTTCCGAACAAATATCTACAGCCGGGAAAGAAGCTTCGGGTACTGGTAATATGAAATTCTCCATGAATGGAGCTTTAACTATTGGTACCCTAGACGGAGCAAATATAGAAATTCGAGAAGAGGTAGGGGAAGAGAATTTCTTCTTGTTTGGATTGACAGCCCAAGAGGTGGTGGATTTAAAGAACCAGGGATATCATCCTAGGGACTACTATGACAATAACCAACACCTGCGGGAAGTTATCAATTTAGTTAGTTGTGGACATTTTTCCCACGGAGACACAAATCTGTTTAAACCCCTGATTGATTCATTGCTGTACGACGATCCCTATATGCTCCTGGCAGATTATCAATCTTACATTGATTGCCAAGATCGTGTGAGTCAAGCTTATCAGGATCAACGCAATTGGACTCGGATGTCCATTTTGAACACTGCTCGCATGGGTAAATTTTCCTCCGATAGAGCGATTCGGGAATATTGCCAGGATATTTGGCAGGTTAAACCCGTTACTGTGGAACTACGTTAGGGACATTTTCCTTTTCCCACAGGCCTTCGGGCTAAAGTAATAAGTAATAAGTAATAAGTAATAAGTTATATCAAATCCGGTTACACCGGAATGATAAAAAAACCACAGAGGCGCAGAGAACGCAGAGTCAGAGGAAGAGAGAGGAAATTTAAATAATTCCGATACAAACGGAAACGATATTAGTCCCCCACGGTCAAATCCCACAACCAAGGATCTGAAAATGCGGGGGTGACTAACTCCTCAAGGGCGCACGCAATGCGCCCCTACTCCTGAACTCCGAACTCCGAACTCCGAACTCCGAACTCCCTATTTTCAAGTTAGGACTTACGCAACTGGCATATTTTTTCTGTAGGGGAGGCAAAATGCAGTGTAGATTTTCTGACGACCCCCAGTAAATCATAGATTTACTGGTCTACAATTACTGGGGGTCAGAATCCCCCTGTAATTAAACCTTCTTCCTTCTTCCTTCTTCCTTCTTCCTTCTTCAACGCTGTGAGATTATGCGTAGAACTGCTATTTCTGAGAATAAAGCAGCCAAAGTACCTAGCATTTCTAAGTATTCCTCTGCAGGTGGATGATAAATCATATTTAAATCAAAAATAATTGATAATCCTAGCAAAATTGCTGCTATCAGAACGAATCTGTATGGAGGATATTTGACTAAGCTTGACTCGACTCGTTGGCGATATTTTTTGGTGAATATATAAACAATAATAAAGCCTGGAATTAAGATATAAGTGCCCAGGTATTTGTAAAATAGTGAAAATACATCATGAAGTGCATTAAAATACACAGGTCCAATTTTGAGAGACGGAAATCCGAAGATATCTTGACCGAAAGAGGTTTCTTCAAGTAACAGGAGGAAATTGAAGACAAACAATGGTAAATACGGCAGCCAATATCTCTTTTCTGATTTGAAAATTATCTTGCCACTGATGAAAATTCCTGTGATTGAAAGAGCAACTGTTATGCCATCAATGATTTTATCGTCGCCGTATAAAATATTACGACTATCAAAGATTAAATCTGTAATTTCTAGAGCAATAATAGTGAACAGTGCAATTTTTACATAAGTGAATATAAGTTGTTTGATGGTTGAATATTTAGCTTGCATTCTACGTATTTGTTATTTGTCCTTAGATATAGGGAAATTTCTCAGATGTTATACCATAATTTTGTAATTTTTAGATATTACAGCAATTCTCAGGTAATTAAACCACAAACGAGGCTAAATTCGGCATAGCAGAAATCTCCATTACGAGGATTTTTAATGAAAGTTTTAGTACTAAATGCTGGTTCCAGCAGTCAAAAAAGTTGCTTGTATGACTTAAGTAGTGAAGTTCTCCCGGAAGTTCCACCCCATCCTCTCTGGGAAGCAGAAATTGACTGGACTTATCAACAGGGTCAAGCGGAACTGAAGGTAAAAACTGCTGCTGGTACCTCCAAGAAAAGCTTTCCATCTCAATCCCGACGTGCTGATACCTTGGAAATGTTAAAAACCCTTTGGAGTGGCGAAACTCAGGTAATTGAGCATCCCCAGGAAATTGATATTGTTGGTCATAGGGTAGTACATGGAGGGGACGAATATCAGCAAAGTACTTTGGTTACCCCCAAGCTTAAAGAAGCGATCGCTCGTTTATCAACTTTTGCTCCCATCCATAATCCAGCTAATTTACAAGGAATTGAGGCAATTGAGGATATTTTAGGTAACGTTCCCCAAGTAGCAGTATTTGACACCGCTTTCCATTCCCAGTTACCCCCTGCTGCCTATACTTATCCTATTCCTTACGAATTGTTGCAAAAAGGTATTCGTCGCTATGGTTTTCATGGTATTAGTCATGAATATTGTGCCCATCGCGCTGCCAAAATCCTTGATTGCAATTTAAAAGAACTACGTCTAATTACCTGTCATTTAGGAAATGGTTGCTCCCTAGCGGCAATTCGTAATGGTCATAGCATCAATACCACAATGGGTTTTACTCCCTTGGAAGGGTTAATGATGGGTAGCCGTTCCGGCTCTATTGATCCTGGCATTTTATTGCACCTATTGCGTAACTGCAACTATACAGTGGATGAGTTGGATCATCTCCTGAATCGCGATTCTGGTTTACTGGGTATTTCTGGGGTATCTAATGACCTACGCCAAATTACAGCAGCCATTGACCGGGGTAATCCACAAGCTCAATTAGCTCTGGATATATATATACATCGGTTACGCTCCTGCATTGCTTCTATGCTACCCAGTATCGGAGGATTAGATGCAATAATTTTTACTGCTGGAATGGGTGAAAACTCTGCCTTAATTCGTAGTGCTGCCTGTGAAGGGTTTGGCTTTTTGGGTTGGAAAATCGATCGCCATAAGAATGAATCTGCACCCCTTGATGCAGATATTGCTACCTCTGACTCCACAGTGCGGATTTTGGTTATCCATACCCAGGAAGATTGGGCGATCGCTCAAGCTTGTTGGCAACAACAGATCAAAAACTAGTAGTCCTTTTCATTAATTTTGACGAGTCGCGGTTAGATCCCCGACTTCTATCCTAGGAATTGCTACAATGTGCAGATATTGATTCAGAAGTCGGGGATCTGTTGCCTAGCCGTCAAAACTAATGAAATGCAATAATAGTAGTCCTTTTCATTAGTTTTGACGAGTCGCGGTTAGATCCCCGACTTCTATCCTAGGAATTGCTACAATGTGCGGATATTGATTCAGAAGTCGGGGATCTGTTCCCTAGCCATCAAAACTAATACTTTGTCCCATTAATTTTGACGAGTCGCGGTTAGATCCCCGACTTCTATCCTAGGAATTGCTACAATGTGCAGATATTGATTCAGAAGTCGGGGATCTGTTCCCTAGCCATCAAAACTAATGCTTTGTCCCATTAATTTTGACGAGTCGCGGTTAGATCCCCGACTTCTATCCTAGGAATTGCTACAATGTGCAGATATTGATTCAGAAGTCGGGGATCTGTTCCCTGATCGCATAATTTTTCCTTATACTAAATTTCCCTGTCTTCTTTGCCAAAAAGAAGTATTTTCCCAACGTTTTTCTTGGGCATAATATAACTGTCTTTCCTGGGTATACTCAGCAAAACTGGTAGTTAGGGAGACATGATAATCTGGAAATGAACATACATGGCTCACAGCAGATTCTGTAATTGCACGAGCAGCATTGATCCCGTTACTAATGGCTTTGAGAATTCCTTGAGCCGATAAAGGGTCATAGGTAGCAGCAGCGTCTCCCACTGCTAACCACTGCTGTCCGGAAAAATAATCTTGGCGAGAAGTACATGCATCATAAATATGTAGTTTATCCACTGGATGCCAGGTATTTACCCGCTCTCTTGTATAGGGAGTAGTGAGTAAACTTTTGTTCCAGTAAGCTGACAAATCCCTCCGTTGTCCAGGCAACAAATCCCGATCTGTCATCAAAACTGCGATCGCACGTCCCCTAGGTAGTTGTGCTGAATACCACCAGCCTTCTTCAGTGGCTTCAATCAGTGTGCGTCGATCATCAATAGCTGAGTTGGGGGTGTGGTGAAAAAACTGAGCAACTCCCACTAAACTGTCTAAGTATATCCTGTCTGTTGCTAATATTCCTGTTTGAAATTGACTTCTGCCTGATGCATCAATGAGAAAATCAGCTCTTAAGTTGGTCAATTTTCCACCTTGGCGAATGGAGATATTCCAACCTCCTTTCTGATAATCTACTTCAACTACTAAGGTGTTTAACAAAACAATAGCACCGGCTTCCGTGGCAGCCAATGCCAAAGAGCGATCGAAGTTGCATCGATCGATGTGCCATCCAGAACCATAAGGGTTGAAAATAAACTCATTCTCGTAGGGTTGAGTGCTTCCCCAACAACAAATCATCCCAGGGGAAGAGAGATGTCCTGCTTGAACAAACTTCTCCCACTGTCCCAACTCTGTTAACAGGGGACGAATCCAAGGGGATAACATCTCTCCTACACGATTCTCTTGGTAGTGGGAACGCTCGCACACAGCCACAGCAACCCCAGCTTGTGCTAGGGTAATTGCTGCCGAGGTGCCACCAGGTCCACCACCAAGAATTACCACATCATAGTGTTTGCGAAAGCCCATAGCTGAATCACCCACTAATGTGGAAAAGTGGGATCTCGTTCATCTTCCACAAAAACGGTTTCACCGGCCCTATTTTCACGAGTCACGATGAAACCAAGTCGCCCAAAATTCTCCACTAAATCAGTGTGTCGTGTACCCCCAGGTATCCAGTTCTCATTTGGCCGAACATCGTTTGTATTCACCATAACTCGATTAGGTCGTTGGGCTGGCCACCATCCTCTGGAACACTTGAGAAAATCAGCTTGCCAGGGAACTGCCATCCGTGCTGTAATAGAGCCAGCTTCTAACTGTAATGGTACACCATTATCAGAAAATGGCGATCGCGTGAGGCGAAATGGTTCACTATAGATATCCGAGTTTGTCATTAAAATTCCAGCTTCAATCCCAGGGAAAAATCCGCCACCCACCGCCTGTTCTAGAGCAGCCCGATCTAGGTTACGGGGTGTTACGCTCAGGGTAGGAGGAGAATTATTAAAATCCTCTATAAAGTCGAGTTCGAGCCATTTGTTGAGAATGTCTCTTTGTACCTCTGTAAATTGAAAATCATTGAGAATCTCAAACTCTTCCACAGCAACTAATAGGTTAAAGACATCACGACGTAGAGATTCAGCACCTGGCTCGGTTTTACTACCTAAGATAGCAGGATCTTGGGCAATAGGGAGAAAGTCACTCCACTGATCTACCCAACGCAAGTTAGCACCCCGTTGAATAATGGGTAAAATATCATCCCGAAATGAGGGTGTAGTCGGAGGAACGAGCCATCCTCGGCTCACTGCTGCTTGAAAAGCAATGTCGTACAGGGTTGTTAATCCATAGATTTGGGGAGCAAAGTCAGGTGGCGCCACAATCACCCAAGCACCCTCAACGGTGAAAGAATCTCCATTGGGAAAAGTAACTTGAGCCTCAATTGGTCCATCAGCAACGTCATCATGCCAGAATTCATTGTTAGCAAAATTTCTGATTGGTCGTCCAGCAGGCTCGGATGCCGATAAACCTCTGCCTCCGAGTACCATCAGACGACCCTGAGCGTCAGTTCGTAATTCTCCTAAATAAACCTCTTTTCCCTTGAACAATCCAGGGGATGAAGCTGTGACTGTTTGGTTGGAGCCAGAAATCGGATCGAATACTGGTTTGATTTCCAAGTCAGGTATGGGAACTCCAGGGTTGCGAGGTCCACCACCACCAAACCGTTCAGCAGCAGCTTTTCCATTTGCCAAGGTAACTTGCCATTCAATTTGAGCATCAGCTAGGGTAATCTCTCGCAGTGGGGTGAGTGTTCCATCAGCATCTTCTTCATACTCAAATACCCGGAAACGGGCGGCTTGCCGTTTAATACGACCAGAAGAATCTTTGTATTTCTCAACAGGTGTCTCATTACCACCAATAATTTCCACCGGATTAACGCCAGGAATTTCTGCACCAATGAAGAACCCATCCGGACTATCACCGACACGGGCAATTCCGATACCAGGGTGAATTTTATAAATTTTTGCCATGATACTAGGGGAATCTGTTGAATTTGTGGTTTGTTCTGCAATGATTTGCCGTTTATCGTCATCATCACTAAGTACCCTATTGACGCTAAGACCTATTATTGGGGTCAGGGATGGATTATCTGGCAAACTGTTTAGTTCACTTTTTAGTTCCTGAGATTGATCTAACAACTGAGTGAGTAGTTGCCATTGCTCATCATTACTGGTAGGAAATACTTGGCGGGGGATAGTAAAAAGTAATGCAGCCTGGGTTGGACTTTCCATATTTGTTGTACTACGCGGTAAATCCTGTACAACCCGTGATAATGTTCTAATTCCTTTTTTCATTTCCCCCAAAGACCATTCAATTAGACTTTGGCGCAGGTTACTTTGCGGCCCAGTTTTGCTATGGGAAAAGAACTGAATGAAATGCAACAGCATCTTTTTGTAGCGAACATCAGCTAGCTCAACCAGAATTCGCGCAATGGGATGACTAATGCGGTTTAGTTCCCCATTGGAGTCTGAATCAGGTGTTTCACTGATAAATGGATTGGTTGGTACATCCCTAATAGTGAGTGATGCAGAATCATACTGCCTATAGAGTTCTCGGAACCTCTCAAAATGAGAATCAATTGGACCTGCAAATCCCTCCCCTTGAGCAGAGATACGGTAAATTGCCTCCAGGGCATCAGCTCGGTTGCTCACCAAATCAATTTGCAATCCAGGTACGGATGCCACCCATTCAGAACTATCTGTTTGAAAATCAATACTCGCTGCTACTGAATCTAAGGAAGTAATGTGCTTTCCTAGTTGCTCCTCAGGTACAATATCCTTCGATAATTGCCATGGACCTTCTGGTTCATCGCTACTCTGAAATAACCAGTAAAGCTTCAGATACAGAGCACCAACACGATTAATTTGCACCTCAACAAGTTGATGTTCCTTTCTAATTTGCTCTATCTCAGCTTTTTCTTCGTCTGGTAAATCGTCTATCAAAGGCATTTCCGCCAGGACATACTTAGCTAGAACTGATTTACTAAAAGGTTCGAGTTTAAATGGGAATGGATCGAGAGAATCTTGAGGACTTTCGTCTTGGCGTTCAAAATAAACATTGCCACCAATTGCCAAAAGCAAATTTTGTACTGTGATTAAATGCCCCATCTCTTGAACGGCAATATTAGTAATAGCACTCTGAAAATCGTCATTATTCTCAATTGAATAAGCCGAGTAGAGATACTCTACTAGCAAAGCGTGTTCAATTTCAGCAGCAACTTCTAACAACCAAATCGCTTCTTCTTCTGGAGAAGCAGCTTCCTTAAAGGTGGGCAATCCAGTTTCTTGGATGGTTTGAAAAAGCTTGCGAGAATGAATATCCAGTCCTTCTGGGGGACTAGGTACAATCTTTGACTTAACCCATTCGAGTTTACAATCTGTACGCTTTGTCATCTAAAACCTCTTGGGAGTATGGAAACTGTGTGTCTTGAGACCACGGAGGAAATACGACCTAGGCAGTTTTAACTGCCGTAGCATTAATTTAAAGGCCATATGAGTAACCGTCCTTTTTATGAATACAAGTGCAATATTTATAACTGATTCCTTGAACTAATCCATTTTTTGTGGAGATATTAAAACTTCCAGTGGCACGAGTTGCAATTCTTCCAACATACTCACCTATTTTTTTGCCGTTTGTCACAACTACTTTTACAATATCTCCGGTCTGGAAGCCTTTAACAAACTTGAATCTAGGGACGTATCTTGCAGGGTTAAACTCAACGGATTTGTTGCCTCCTCCGTTGGTCTTCAAAACCGTGCGTGAAAGTTGCCCCTTCACACGGCTCCTCAATTGTAGTTGTTTTGTCATAACAAGCTTCTTACCATTATTCAGGTTTAGGGGAAGGTG
>JASJDS010000168.1 GCA_030065055.1 Calothrix sp. MO_192.B10 | reverse complement strand
CAACGTTGATGTTGATTTGAATATCATCTGTGATGTACTGACCCCAAATTAGTCCTGCTAACTCGAAGCTTAACATCTCCTCGATAGACATATCTAGGGAGTATTGATAGTTAAAGATTGCCATACATTAATCCTTTTTTTACTAAGCTCAGTAGATGGAAAAGTTTTCCAGAACCCTTACCAGCCGTCCATTGAAGTTTGGGAACACAATTTGTCGGAATGCTGTTATGGTCTGCTTTTCAAGGAAAAGGCATTGTTAGTAAGTATTATGTTTGCAGGCAATGCACACTAAATATGTTTCTCCCTAAACTGTTTAAACTCAAGCATAAGGATTGCGGTGGTATACTCTAACCCCTGAAATAAATACCAAAGGCTGTACACCATTGTTACCATTAAAACCTCTGCTCAATGAAAAATAGGTGAATGTAATATCAACTTTCTCTAAAGACTTTTAAATATACTTGACAAACATCTACGTATTTGTACTCAGTGAATAAAAAAATGCCCTAATGTTTATAAGGGCACGGCGTGTGTAATACTATTGGCAATCCGGTTATGTTGTCGGTACCGTGCCCGTGGGGGGATGTGTTGGCACAGCCACATTTTGTACGGGGAGCATAATCGTCGCCATGTACGAATATTTACAGTAGGGGCACGGCATCCACGGTTTTTTTCCATGCCAGAATCTGAATGTCGCCGTGCCCACAACCCATTGTTGACCCAGCCAGGTGCGATTGACAGAATGTCGCCGTGCCCACAACCCATTGTTGACCCAGCCAGGTGCGATTGACAGAATGTCGCCGTGCCCAGATTCATCGTCAGGGCACGGCGTGTGTAATACTATTGGCAATCCGGTTATGTTGTTGGTGCCGTGCCCGTGGGGGGATGTTTTGGCACATCCAGATTTTGTACGGGGAGCATAATCGTCGCCATGTACGAATATTTACAGTAGGGGCACGGCATCCACTGATTTTTTCCATGCCAGAATCTAAATGTCGCCGTGCCCAAAACCCATTGTTGATCCAGGGTGCGATTGACAGAATATGGCCGTGCCCAGATTCATCGTCAGGGCACGGCGTGTGTAATACTATTGGCAATCCGGTTATGTTGTTGGTGCCGTGCCCCTACGGGGGATGGGGATTTAAAAAATCATGTTTGGATGCAACAATTTATAGCCTGCATCTTTGATTTTTTGATTAGATACATTCACATTATATTTTCGCTGACTAGTCTGGCTAGAATCCCAAATTACCTGGGGTAAATTATGTTCTTTGCAAACCCGTTCAATTACTTCCCTATTTGTCAAATTGGCATCATCAACCAGGTTATATATACCTTGTAAACGGTGATGGCGAGCAAATTCAATCCCGCCAACAATATCATCTAAATGAATCCAATTGGCTGGCTCTTTTCCAGTTCCAGGACGGGTTTTACCTGCTACCCTACTATATATTTTCGCTAGTTCTCTTCCAGGACCATAAATACCGCCCAAGCGTAATACACAAACATTAAGTTGCTCGTTAGATGCTGTCAGCAATATTTCTTCTGTTTCCCTGAGAATTTTATTTGTAGAACTAGCAGGTGTAGGAGGAGTTTGTTCATCTACAATGACACCATTTCTATCGCCGTATACGGAGCAACTACTGGTGTATATTAATTGCTTGAGTGTGGAATTTTCTTTCAATACCGAAACTAAGTTTTTGGCAGTGTCTAGATATGCTTGTTCATAGTTACCCAATCTTTTTGAACTAATACTTAAAAGTGCAACATCCTGATTTTTTAAGACTGATTTTAACCCCAGCGGATCATTAGCTTTAACAACTACCACCTGTTGGGATACTGTTTGTAATTCAGGTATCCGTTCGGGTGTTGTCGTAGTTGCAGTTACCATAAAAGACATTCGATGGTGCCAATATTGGGCAACTGCATAACCCACATAACCACAACCAATAATTGCAATATTCATTATGTGATGAACCTAAAAAGTTTATCCCACAAACAAGTTTGTGAGATTGATACACCCAATATTCTCATATGCAAATACACAACACTTAGTCAAAGCCTAGGTAAATTTCGGAAATATCCGGAAATAGCCAACACTCGTTGCAGACTCAGGGCATAAGTCCTACGTTGTTTGAGTTATGACACCTACAAATAAACGCCAGTTTGTAGCTCTGTCGCGCTTTTGTTAAGGTGAAGGCAAAGCGTGCTACTAGCTGAACAAGCTCTTACAACATTGTCGTTCGCGCAGCTTGTGCGAAGCACTTGGCACACATTACCCCTAAGGGAAGCACTTAACGGTGCAAATCAAGATGCCAAATGGTCAGGTTTTTATAGAAATTATATGATGTCCGTTTAAATAACCGTCATTGCGACCGAAGGGAAGCAATCTCAAAGACTTTGGGATTGCGTCGTTTCACTTCGTTCCACGCCTCTTGCTCCCTTCGGGAGAGCTTCGCTAACAGAGGAGCTGCGCTCTAAGCGGAGCTATGCCGCAGGCTTTACGCAATGACATATTATGGGTAATTTGCCGGACATGATATTACCTATTATTTGGCATCCTATCATTAACAGATGCAAATCATTAACAACGAACAATTATGACTTACTGCGCCGATTTTGCTGGCTTTGCTTGGGGTTGTGGGGGTTTTTTCTTCCTTGCTTCTGCTAATTTTAGCTCCTTGTCTTCAATTGCTAAAAGTTCGGGGATAGTGACAAAACTGTAACCTTGCTGCTTTAATTTTTTAATTATGGGAACTAGAGATGCCACTGTATTGGAGCGGTTACCGCCACCATCATGCAATAATACAATACCACCTGGTGTTGATTGTTTCACCACCCTATTGGTTAAAGTTGGCACAGAAGGACGCTTATAATCAATAGAGTCAGCAGACCACATGACTACAGTATAGTTTTTCTTTCTGGCATAAGCAGCTAAACCATTGTGTAGCATACCTCCAGGAGGACGGAATAAAGTAGTTTTTGCCCCTGTTATTTTATAAATTAGGTCTGAAGTGCGATCGATTTCAAAAGCAGCAGCTTGAGGGTTAAAATAGTGATACCTGTGATTCCAAGTATGGTTAGCTATTACGTGACCGTCAGTAACAATACGCTTTCCAATATCAGGATTATTTTTCAGTGCCTGACCAACTACAAAAAATGTTGCCTTAACTTGATGTTGCTTTAAAATATCCAGTATCTGTTTGGTATAAACATTCCAAGGACCATCATCAAAAGTCAACGCAATCAGCTTTTTCCCTTGAGGAACTTTGGCTTGATTAATCGTTGCACTTCGGAAACGTTGTGGTATGTTATAAACTAGACCCTTTTCTATTGCTTGCTTCTGCCAAGTACTCAGCATAGCTAGCCTAAATTTTTCAATTCGTTTTTGAGTCCCGGGTTTAGATGTTGGACTTTTGTTACTAGTATTTTGTTCCGTCTTGTTACCAAAAACGGTTGGGTTGACGGGTATCATTAAGCCCAAGCTTAAGATACTACCCAGTGCCAGGATGGCAATTAATGTGGCTTGCGGCCAGATAAACGACTTATTACGTTCCACGACATCACTCCTTCAAGGGTGGAAGCATCAGAAAAGGTCTCTGAAGGTATTTTATAGCACAGTATTTACATTTCTTTAGATACGCAGATATTTTCTGCTCATCCTGAAAAAAATACAGCTTCAGGCATCGGGCAAAATAAATCGTCTAATTTTAATCTGGAATTAGCTGTAGACCTAACTTCCATATCAAAAATTTTCGAGTTATTTACCCCAGACTCATAACAATAAATTTTGAAATAAGTTGCTTTTGATTCATACCAATTCTAATCCGACTTATCTCAGGTATGTGCTGGTTTGAGAGGAACAGTAAGATTTATTAGTCGTCAAACACAGCTGATATGAAACACAGCTTATATAAATGTATATCAAAATTCAGGCTTTTTTCTGCATGACGCGCTCCGTTTTTAGTTTATTGTTCAAAATTGGACATAGAAACCTATTACTATATTAATATTTTTTATATTAGTAATTATTATCAATACATTAGGCAAGAATGAAGAATTATTAAACAATAGCAGAATCCTTTGGTTCTCATATCTAACTGAATTAATTGTAGCCTCAATGTTTAGGGTGAAATTTTCATTTTTGATAAAACTATACAGATACTGATCCTGTAAACTTATCCAGGAGCGATGAATCACGTTTCTAGGGAAACAGAGAACCAAACAAGGGGAGCAAACTATAAAAACAGAGGTGTGATGACAAAATTAATAATCCAAATTCCTTGTTACAACGAGGAAGGTTCTCTAGAAGTCACTTTATCTGCACTACCCCGGCAATTACCGGGTGTTGACTCTATTGAATGGCTAGTTATTGACGATGGTAGCCAGGATAGAACGGTTGAAGTAGCGAAAGCTTATGGTGTAGACCATATTGTGCATTTTCCCAGAAATCAAGGGCTTGCTAAAGCTTTTATGGCAGGATTAGAGGCTTGTTTAAAAGTCGGAGCAGATATTATAGTTAACACTGATGCTGATAATCAGTACTGTGCTGATGATATTCCCAAACTGATACAGCCCATTCTTTTCAAGCAAGCGGATATAGTTGTTGGTGCTAGACCGATTTGGAAAACTAAACATTTTTCTTTGACAAAAAAGCTGTTGCAAAAACTTGGTAGTTGGGTTGTACGTGTAGCAAGTAATACCAGAATTCCTGATGCTCCCAGTGGTTTTCGTGCTTTTAGCCAAGAAGCTGCTTTGCGACTAAATGTATTTAACAGTTATACATACACTCTAGAAACTATTATTCAAGCTGGACAAAAGGGCATGAGTATTGTTTCTGTGCCCATTAGAACTAATCCTGTTTTACGCCCTTCGCGCCTAGTTAAAAATAATACTGCTTATGTAGTGCGATCGCTATTTACTATTTTACGCATATTTATGCTTTACAAGCCACTGCGTTTTTTCTTAATCTTAGGCAGTGTGCCGTTTTCTTTGGGAGTGATGTTAGGTTTTCGCTGGCTGATACTACTTTTCTTCTATGATATTGGCGGTACTCATATACCTAGCTTGATTCTCACGGCTATTTTAATATTGATTGGTTTTCAGTTATGGATGTTTGGTTTGGTGGCGGATGTAATGGCAGCTAACCGGCGGATGTTAGAAGATGTACAATTACGGATGCGCCGCTTGGATACCAATGCTGCTAAAAATGCTAACTATCGGGTTGATAGTACCTATAAATCTGTTGATTGCTTTTCAGGCTTATAAGTTTTAAACTTGCCTTTTTACTACCAAACTGCACTGACAAGACTGACGGTGAGTATTATTTCACCAAACAACTGTTTCAATTAATATGAAAAAAATCATTTCTATTCTGGTCAGTCTTACTATCCTGGCAATTATTTACTGGAAAATTGATGCTCCGAAACTGGTAGAAGTATTTCAAAATAGTGACCGATGGTGGATGACAATTAGTTTAGGAATGGTTGTACCATTGGCAATGCTAACAGCTTGGCGTTTACAACAACTAATGCCCAATGGTAGCCGCTTGGGATTTGGTGAGGCTAATCGTTTAGTGTTAGCAGCTAGTGTGCTGAATATGGTGTTGCCTTCAAAAATGGGAGATATTGCCAAGGCATATTTTATTAAGGAAAAAAGACACTTAAATGGTTCCCTGTCACTTTCTTTGGTAGTGTTTGAAAAAGCCTGCGATCTGTTATCAATTCTGATATGGTGTGCCTTTGGGCTGATAATTTATCCTCAAAAAAATTGGCTGATTGGGATGATGCTCATCAGTGTGGTTTTTGGTATTATGATTGGGTTAATGCTAATTGCCTCCCGTCGTTTTTATATATTTGTGTTTCAGACTGCTAGTAAAATAGCACCTAAAAAGCTGCAATCTCTACTTGAAGTTCTACGGTTATCTTGGTCAGAAATGCATGATTATTTTTGGCAAAATAAATCTATTGTCCTCAAGGTTGCAGGCATATCAATATTGATTTCGTTTGGTCATATTCTACAAATATGGTTGCTGATTCTAGCTCTTCAAGCTTGGACACCTTTTTTAACTCACATTGCTTTATGTCAATTATCAATTTTGGCTGGCTTATTACCACTGACTTTTGCTGGAGCAGGGACTCGCGATGCTGCTATTATCACATTCTATCAACCATATTTAAATGAATCAACTGCCGCTGCACTAGGTTTACTATGCACTTCTAGATATTTATTATTAGCTATTGGGGGGCTACCTTTTTTGGGGCAATATTTAACAACAATCAAAAAAATACGTGGTCAGTCAGAGGCAGGGGGCAGGGGAGCAGGGAGCAGGAGGAAACCCTATACATGAATGTAGATGTAGGGGCTTGTATCCTTTTCTTTTTTGATCATTCCAAAAGCAAAGCAAATATTAATCAATAACTAATAACACATAAAAGCACTATTTATGCTCATTGCAAAAATCCACAGATTATTAATTGGTAATTATCATAAATCATCTCGAAAACAGAGTATTTTTTGGTTTAGTTTCAGCATCACTTTTGCTGTTATTTACGCAATTTTGGGATTACAACAAGCGTTTAGCAGCGAATATGTTGTTCAAGATGATGCCAGACAGCATGTATTTTGGATGGCGCGTTTTTTGGATGCTAATTTATTTCCCAATGATTTGATAGCAGATTATTTTCAGTCTGTGGCTCCTGTGGGATACTCCAGTATTTATCATTGGTTTGCAACTTTAGGTGTCAATCCTTTAGTTTTAAGTAAACTGTTGCCATTAGTATTAGGAATCATCACTACTGGCTATTGTTTTGGTGTCTGTATGCAAATTTTCCCGGTGCCAATTACCGGATTTATGGCAACTGTAATGCTGAATCAAAATCTCTGGATGAGGAATGATTTGGTTTCCGCTACAGCAAGAGCCTTCACCTACCCTTTAATGTTAGCATTTCTATATTATTTACTACGTCGGTCTTTGCTACCATGCTTGGTAAGCATTGGATTGTTGGGAGTTTTTTATCCCCAGTGTGTATTTATTTGTGCTGGGATTTTAATTATCCGAATTTGGGATTGGCAAACAGGAAGTTTTCGTTTTTCACAGGAGAGAGAGCGTTATATTTTCTGTGCAGTTGGACTAGGAGTAGCATTTTTGGTAATGTTGCCTTATGCCATCAAATCATCAGAATTTGGACCAGTAATTACAGTCAATCAAGCCAGACAATTACCTGAATTATTCTCAGGAGGACGCTCTGTTTTTTTTAATGATAATTTGTTTTACTATTTTGTATATGGACGTAGTGGGATAATCACAGCAAATTTGTGGGCACCTACAACCTTATTTACTGCTTTAATACTGCCATTGCTATGCCAATTTCGGTCTAAGTTTCCTTTACTCCGGAAATTGAACAATGAGATTATGCTATTACCACAGACATTATTGGTATCCCTGGTAATGTTTATTTTAGCTCATATACTACTATTTAGACTTTATCTTCCCAGCCGCTACACTCAGTACAGTCTGATAATTGTTTTAGTTTTTTGTGCTGCGATCGCATTAACAATAATATTAGATACCATTTTAGCAATAGGTTCTACCCAAGCCAAGGGTTACTCTCTCCCTCGTCAGTTTTTTGCCATAGGTTTTACTGCATTTCTTACCATTACCCTATTGTTTTATTATCCTGGCTTTATCAAAAAATTTCCTAAAACTGTCTATGTAACAGGTAATTTTCCACAATTATATGAGTTTTTTCAAAAACAACCAAAAGATACTCTAATTGCTTCTTTAGCATCAGAAGCTGACAATTTACCCACATTTTCTCAGCGTTCAATTTTGGCAGCAAGGGAATATGCTATTCCTTGGCAGTTTGGTTACTACAGCAAATTTCGCCAGCGAACTATAGAATTGATTCAAGCTGAGTACAGTCCCAATTTAGCAGATGTGAAAAATTTGATTCAGAAGTATGGAATAGATTTCTGGTTGTTAGAAGCTGGAACCTTTACACCAGATTACATCAAAAGGAATAAATGGCTGAAGCAATACTTGTTGAGTAATTTGACTGAGGATAAACTGGTCAAATTAACTAAGGATATTTTTCAACGCTTGCAGCAGGGAAATGTGCCAGCTTTATCAAAGGTGGTACCTAGTTGTACTGTGGCAGAAATTCAAAGTTTTGTGGTGCTAGATGCAAAATGTATCGGTAACACAAGTGATACCCCTAATTTGCCAATAGCATCCTAGTAAGGAGAGGAATTAAGGGTGAGGTTTTATAATTTATTGTGTAGCCCTAAGGCGTACCCATAAGGGTAAATACATAAGCACAATATGAACACCACAAGTTGCGGTCTTAGGCAGAAACAGGTTCTACGAGCTGATTTTCTTGGCGTAAGTAGGCTTGGATAAATGTATCCAAATCGCCGTTCATTATATCAGCGATCGCAGTTGTTTCCACATTGGTACGTAAATCTTTTACCATCTGATAGGGATGGAATACGTAGTTACGGATTTGATTACCCCAGGAGGCTTCCACCATATCTCCGCGAATTTCGGCAATTTCTTGGGCACGTTGTTCTTGGGCAATTACTAGTAATTTTGCTTTTAACCTTGCCAGCGCTTTCTCCTTGTTTTGCAACTGGCTACGTTCTTCCGTACAACGAACGGCAATACCTGTAGGAATGTGGACGATTCGCACCGCAGTTTCTACTTTGTTGACATTCTGCCCACCTTTACCACCAGAACGGGAAGTGGTAATTTCCAAATCCTTTTCGGGAATTTCCAGTTGGACGGAATCATCAATTTGCGGCATCACTTCCACCCCAGCAAAGCTAGTTTGCCGCTTGCCATTGGCATTGAAGGGGGAAATTCTCACTAAACGGTGAGTGCCAGTTTCCGAGCGTAGGTAGCCATATGCATAGCGACCGGAAATTTCCAAGGTGGCAGATTTAAGTCCGGCTTCGTCACCCTCGGACAGTTCAGATAAGTGAACTTTATAACCGTGGTCTTCTGCCCAACGGGTATACATACGCAGTAACATTTCTGCCCAATCCTGGGCATCTGTACCTCCAGCACCGGCATTAATAGTGAGTACTGCTCCCTGGTTGTCGTAGGTACCAGAAAGTAACTGTAGTAAATCCCACTGTTCTAGTTCGTGGTTCAGTTTGTTAACAGTAGATTCGGCTTCTTGCAGTAACCCTTCATCTACTTCCAATTCCAATAGCTCTAACACAGCCTTAGTATCTTCCAAACTGCTTTGCCACTGGTGATATTGCTGTAAGTGTGCTTTGAGGTCATTGAGTTCTTGGAGAGTTGTTTGAGCCTGGTTACGATCTTCCCAAAACTCAGGCTGGGCTGATATTTGTTCTAAGTCTTGAATTTTTGCTTGTAGTGCGGGGATGTCAAAGATAGTCCTGGGTTTTACCCAGGCGCTCAGACAACATTTCGATTTCCCGTTTTAATTCTAATACTTCCATTGTGCTTACTATTTCCAAAGGTGCTTTGGATGTTACCTATGTACTCACAAATAGTTATCTGGATACAGACAACTACTTTGATGATTTATTTTCTTGATTGTAGCGATAATTGGGCATTTGGTGGGAGCATACCCATCTTTCTCGATCGCACTGTTGCATTTTGGCTCATCTTCCTTGCCCCAGTCGGTAAACTTGGTAACTTAATCCAAACTACTATCCCACAGACCAATAAAGTCATCCCTGCCAACTACAGATGATAACTCATGCCAAAGGGTTCTTTGCACACCCTCCATGTCTGTGCTAATTTCACCACCGTAGAGCAGTATGCGGCTGAGAGCATTATTAAACAGGCGACAAACTACTTCTGGTAGATGTAAGCATCCATTACAAGCACCACCTAAAGTCTCTTCACAATAAGGGTCAAACATACAATCTCTCCTTTCTTGTAAAAGGCTTTGAAATGCTTGATCTAGACGCTGCTCAAAGAAGGTTTTCAGTCCGCCAAGGGAAAATTCTTGTAGGCGATTGACAAAAACGATGGTTTGGTTGAGACTAAAAAGTAAATGTTCGCTCATAGCAGTTTCACCGAAGCTACTTTGGTCGGCGATCGCTTTAATTAACAGATGATTAGCACTATGTAAGGCTGAACTTACTAACCAGGGAATTAGAAAATCTGGAGATAAATTATCATCAAAAGCTGGTCCACTACGGCTAGTAATCCGACTATGACGTTCCAAAAGCCAAAGTGTTGGTTCGCTGATGCTAGTCGGATTGGGAGCTAAATTATTTGCGTGGAGCCATTTTACAATCCGCTTGGCATCAAACTGGAACAAAAGTGCCTCTGTTGTTAGTTTATAAACGGGCATGGGAATCCAATTTCCATTTGGTTCGTCACCTGCTAAATCAAAGTTTTTCCGGTCAAATGCCCACAAAACAGCCGCTTCTGGTTGGTGAGATAAACGAGTATATCCATAAGCAAGATGCAAAACAGGTAAGTCTTGAATAATGGTAATTTGACTAATTCCCAGACTTGTACGCATTAAATCCCCTGCTGCTTGTAGATTGGCACAGAAGGGAGAGCTAATTTTACCTAAATCCTTGACAGTATCATCAAGGGTTTTACGCTTTAAATCCATTAGCACAGCATAGTCACTCAGTTGCTCTCGAAGAGTGCGAGCATTTTCCTGTGCTGTTGTTAAACTTTCTCCGCGATCTCGTGTTTCTATTTCAGCTTCAGCATCTCCTAAAAGTTGGTTTGTACTTGGGGAAAGTTGGTTTAGTGCTTTTCTCAATTCCGCAACTACTGGGCCTCCCGCCTCACTTTCTTTAACTTGTTTTTGGTTAGTCAAAATAGTTTGGATTTGTGCCTCATCTAAACCACTCATTTGAAGTGTTTTAATTAATTGCTCCAACTCCTTTTGGTCTGACTGTGTTCCTTGACCGAGAACCCGAATAATTTCTGTTATTTCAGAAATATTTTTTCCTTGACTATTAAAATAACCTAAATGAATTGATAAAAGAGCAGAAAGAGATTCTGAATAAGCTAAAAACTTTTCAACATTTGGAGTTGGGTTAATTCTAGAAATTGAGTGAACAACTTGAAGCTTATTATCAGAAACGTTAGTTAGTGTCATCATTGGGCTTGGCGGTTTTCCAGTCCTTGCCTCTACAGAATCCGCCACATCGGGACGCTTCATAATCGATTGCCTTGCTAAAGGACGGACTATTGTTTCTACGTGATTACAGCCCTCAATCTTACACCGCCAGCGTTTTTGATACCCTCTTTCTAACACTAAATAATCTAAACCATGATGAGGGCAAACTCTGGGGGTTAATTGAACCATTGTGCCATCAGCATGAGCAAACACAAATGGAATTTCGTTTAAGGTAGGATGACCACAACGATGGCAGGGAGCATCTGGCTCTCCTTTCCATTGCCTCATGTAACGAATCGCTCCACATTTAGCACATTCGCGCACATCTAATCTTCTTCCCTTAACCTGTTGAGTAGTAACAAACACACATTCTGCTTTGTATCTTCGGAAGGCTTCCATTTGAGCATCTAAATGCTTCCAACGGGTTAATTCTTGCCGCACAGCATCTTGTAAATCCCTACCCAAATCATCTACTTTACGTGCATAATGTCTACTAACTTCAATTGTTCCGATAGGAATTGTTGCAATACTTCCAGGTTCAAAACGGTGTAAAACTTGACCTTTAGAACGGGTATATGCTTGTTGATTCATATACTATCCTATAAAAATTAATTAATAACCAGTAATACTAATACCTGCATCGACATCTCGCAGAGATAACAATAAACGGAAATCATCAGGGATATCATTTTTTGTGAGAGCACTTGTTACTTGATTGGATTCGTTAGGGTCTTGCACAATGCGCTCAATTTGAGATATAAATGCGTTTTCCACTAAGTCGAGTGGTGTTTGAAAAACTTCTCCTTGTGGTAAACTACTAGGGTTAAGAGTAGTAGGAATTTTGCTAATTACAGACATTATACTCATAGCTGAACGTCCCGTTCCGATACCATGAATTAACTCTCGTAATTTATCTATTTTATCCAATTCTGCTATGTCTTTTTCCTGATTTCCTGGTCGCGCCCCAGGACCATCAATGTGCAATAAGCGCCCAAGTAGCAAACCAAAAGCTGTTCGATACAGTGCATTGTGAGCAAAGCGATCAATAGGAACCGCTTCCACCATTTGGTCTAAATATTCGTGTGCTTTCACAAAATAGTCGAAAATAGCTCTTTCACGAGCGCGTTGCGGTCTGAATAAAATAAACACTAAACCAGGAACAGTTCGTCCAGCACGACTTGATGCTTGGATATATTCAGCCGTTGTGTTTGGCCATCCGTAGAACAACATTAAATTGAGTCGGTCAATATCAACCCCATGAGAAATTAAACTAGTTGCTACCACATCTGATAATCTTTCTGTATCATCTGGCTTTAAATTTATCTGGGATGTTTCCATCCGTTTCAGAACTTCTTTGACAACATCAATACCATCATCTCCAGAAAGAGTTATCGCTTCTGGAAGCATGGTATTAGCTTTATCTTCTCCGAATCTTTCTCGCAGTTCTGTTTTTACTTGTTCATTTATGGAGCGTCGAATATCAGAACCATCATTTTTTGAATTCACATAAGTACAACAAAGGTCATGCTCATCAACTAACTGCAAAAATTTATTATCGGTTAAACAAGCAAGTCCATACTCAACTTTATATTTTGTAGGTTCATTGCGAATAATTTCTAACTCAGTTCGTAGAGCTAAAATTAAAGCCATTGACGCATCAAGGGCATTTGCAGCTGTCGGGCGTAGTCCAACAAAACCTCTGGTTATGTAATGGCTATGCTCATTTGCATAAAAACTGCGCCCCTGGGCAGGCCCTCGCACAGGAAATTGAGATAGTTCCCGCCAGTAAAGATGTCTAATTTGCTGCTGTGCACCTTCAATTGTTGCGGTTGCTGCTAGTATTTTAGGGCGGTTAGCTCCTCTTTCTTGGTGAATAGCATCAATGAGAGCTTCATAATGACCATCAAAAGTCCCCAACTCTTCGCGCAGTAGGTGTAACTCATCCTGAAAAATGAGAGGGATACCAGGGTCAACAGGTGGTGTGGAGAGAGCTTTTAAATCTCGACGAGTACATCCGCCCACTGAACCCTGTTTATGACAAGCATAGTTAGCTACAAAACCATGCACCGAGCAAATATGTGATACTGCACCAAACAAAGTGCGACTGGCTGGACGGAAAGTAATGTTGGCAATTTTGTCAAGGGTTCCCACTAACAAAGTCGGCAGTCGGCTATAAATATCTTCATCAACAATGTAGAGGGGAATCTCCCTACCGCAAGCACCTTCAGGTAAAGGTTCATTGGAAAAAGTACCACATTTATGTCGAAGTTCTTTGGTTTGTGGATCAATAAAAGTGTGGACATTTTCTGATCCGCAGTAGGGACAACGCATAACCATGCGATACTGCTGGATAGAGTTGGGAACGTAGTAGCCAACATCCGCCAAGGTTAAATATTTGGGAGGTTGTACACCCGCAGCCTGCATCTTGCTTTTTGCTTGTCCTATGTACTTTTCAGCTTCGCTAGGAACAAATTTAAGAGAATTAGGGCTATTATCTCGACCACCGTAATAACCTACTGTAAACTCAGGTGTTTGAGCTAAATCTGGCTGGGTTTTTCTGATTTCATCAGCAACAACCAAAGTATCCAAAAAGCGCTGCAACTGTTGATAAGTTAGTAAGCGCAAGGGATAGCGCAACCAAGACACAATACCCCAATTTCGACCTCGCAGGCGGTCAAAAAATGCTTGAGTTAGGATAACTCCCATTACTGCTTCGGATTTACCACCACCTGTGGGAAAATGAACCACAGCCGCATGATCAACCTGTGCTAGGGCGTTACTAGCAAAATCTCCTGCCCATTGTCGCTCTGCTAAGGCTGCAAGGTTAGAAACAATGTAAACTATTTGGAAAGGTCGCCAGTTTTCATAAGGAGATTGATGACGCTGTTTGCGTTTTTCGTCAATTACGGCGAAGGTTTGGTTCATTAAATTAAAAGCTCGCCGTAACTGTGCATATTTTGGATTTGATAAAACCTGAATACCTAGCTCAAATCGCTGAATTTCTGGTTGAAAATTGTCCAAATCTTTTTGTGCATCAGCACTGTGTTGAGTACCTCCTGTTTCTGGATATTTTTGGTTAATTAATACTTGCCAATTATTGCGATACTCCTGCATTTGAAGCAAAATTGATTGGAGTATTTGTAGGTCAGCATCTCCATCAGCTTTTGCCAAATTTTTAAATGGTGCTTGAATGCCAGCAGTATAAAGTCTTTTTTGCCAATGAATTGGTAAAAACTCAGTCCAGATACGAACTGTACCATTAAGAACCTCAAATTGTGGTGTACAGTTAATTCCTTGAGCAGGAACAGTAGAATCAACTTGATAGGATATTTGAAATCGAGATAACTCTATTGGTTGCCAAATTTCTTTCGGTAATTTAGCTTCCAGACAAGCTCCAAATAAACCCGTATCTCTTGGGCCGCCAAAACCATCAATTTGTTCGCTTTTATTTCTCAAAAATAAGCGTAGTCTTGTTTGTCCACCTAAAGTTCGTTTCTGTGCTTCTACCGTAACTTTGAAGTTAACGGGAGCAACTTGTCCTAGCTGAATATCATTATCCGCAGAGGTATTATTATTCTTGTTTTTCTTCTTCTTGTTAGCTATTCGTTTACGCAGTTCACCTTGTAATCCTTGATAATTTTTTTCTTGAGCAAAAGCAACTTCCGGTCCAGTCAAATCATCAATGGTTAGATTTAATCCTAATAACCAAGCCAGAGAATCTGCTTGATGTGCTTCAATAATATTTTTTAGTTGTTCTGTAATATCTTGATTAAGTTGGGCAAGAGTAGGAGAATTATCAATTAAAAAATCTTGGATAGTAGAATTGACATTAGCACTGATATCAAAACGCCGCCACATTGGTCGAAGTGACCTGTCAGTAGCTTTACTTAAATCAATTTTGGGGAGAAAAACGCTGAAACGAATGCTCAAATCAATAGGTGATTGCTTTTGATTCCAATCTGCTGCTAAGTTAATTACTAAACCACAGTTGCTAGGACGAAAAGTATTCTGCTGCTCACTACTTACTGATGAAGCTGCTGGTAACGGCGACAAGTAGCTAGTTGGCATTAAGCGTCGAGGTTCGGTTGAACCTGTGATGATGCTTCGATAGTCAGATGTTCCTGTTATATGACCGCGTATACGCTTGTAAAAACTCTCAACAAATTGGCGATGTTGTTCCTGTCTTTGGGAGTCAAATACATTTAAACCTTCATCAGTCAAAATTGATTCTGAGCCAGTTGATGAGGACTGATTGAAAGACTTTTGTAATGCTAATGCTTCTTCTGGTGTACCAAAATCACCAACATTTTGAGGTAAGTTCGACTTATTTCCTTGAAAAAACTTGCGGACAAGGCTCATTACCTCGCCAATAATATGTTGGTTGTATTTAAAAGTATCTCCAAAATTCTTGTCATAATTTATAATTTGTAATTGACGATTTGCAATCTGGTCGAACTGGCGTGAAAATGTGAACTGATGTCGTTTGTCACCAATTGACATACAAACCTTCAAGGAGTTTGTGTCAGCGTTTTGCTGAATTTTCAAGACTTGAGTCTTCATAATTTTTTCAGGTATATGCCTTGAAATGTCCAGTATTGCAAGAAAGTATATTTATCCATTTTATATTGAGTTTTGTCCCAGGGATCTCGAATGCAAAGCCTGCCATCAGTATTGTAGCCATCTACTACAACTATATGACCAAGACGCGCTCCTTGCTCTCGAAGCTCTGCTAACCATACCCCTGTAGACATGAGTATTTCCAGCAGTTCCTCATCACTTGCTCCTGGAATCTCGAAGCCACCCCCAATCCATTGTCTCGAAGTATCAGAATCTAGTTCCTGAATTGCTTGTGCTAAATTACATACACTAACAGGAGTTCCAGATACCGAAGCAATAAGTTCCTGGCTAATGTGATTGATTCCAAGGGCTTTCAGTAACATCTCAGCACAAGCAGGTCCACAGGAAGCGCTATCTTTTTGTTGGATAACTGTAGGGTCGTCCACTTCATCAATAACTTGCCAATTCCCTCCTGCACCGGAAAATTCAAGCTTTGATTTTTCAGTATTCAATCGTCTCCTTATAATCTCTGCTCGGCAAAGTAGTTTATCTCACCAAGTGTTACTCCTAGTCAAGTCATATCTTATTTACCATAAAATTGAGAGTAGGGGTAGTGTTACCGAAGGTGTCACCAGAGTGGAACTAATCTACAAATACTACGATACAAGCGTTTGAGCCTTTATATTGGATTCTAGATAGCGCAAAGCACCCACGCCCCGGCGATCGAAGTTGCTGTGCTGCTCACATGTCAATGGTTTCAGATGCTATTTACTGGATGTGCTTAACTTAACAACTTTAACCGCTTGGTCTCATCCTAAAAAGACGATTATAGGGAAATTCAGGCGGTTGACGAATTAGTTTAGGTTTGGACTGTACCTTTAACACTGACATTGCATTTCGCAACTCACCAACAGTGATAAAAACTTGCTGGTATTGAAACACAATTTCCTCTGATTTTCGCTCTTTCCATCCTTCTTGAGCACACGCCGATATCACTTGACCAAGTTGTCTACGCTTAATTCTCAAGTTATTAGCTTTTAGCCAAAATTCTTCAAAACCTGAATGGGCTAAAGGCGGTATAAACCAAAAAAAATGTTCTTTTTCACGAGGTAAACTGAGAAAGTCATCACCACTCATCCAATTATACCTAATTGTTTCTTCACCAATAGGTATAAGAGTGTCACGTATAATTTCTTGGCATATAGTTTGTAAATTTGACTTTTTAACCTGTTGTTTTACTAGCTCCCGCCAACTTTCCAATTGGAGGCGATAGAGATAGTTAACTTTAGTATCCTCCAGTAAACCTGCTTTCTGAGCAAATAACTCATCACGAGTCATGCCATCAAATAAAACAATATTTGTTCCAGGAGTAATTTCTCTGACAGAAACAACATGAGCTTTTTGACCCAATAAAACCAAAAACTCGCTTCTTGGTGCTACCCTAATTTTCAATCCCTGCTCAAACTCTACTAAATAATGTGACTCTAAATTATTTGCAATATAATTTGTTAAGCCTGAATCTAAACTACTTATAGTCAAACTGCTAAAATTTTCTTCCAGTTTTGATAAATTAATACTCTTATTTAACTTTGCTTTACCTGTGTTTACTATCTGAACCAATGTATATTCGGGACTAAAGCCATAACGTCCTTCCTCTTTATCTTCAGTTAATACTCGCCAAGTTTTACGATGCCATTCCCTAGCATCAATTTCTAAATTTCTCCACCACCGTTCGGCTCGTTCAGACAGGACTGACCACAACAAAACATCAATACGACGGAAAAAAGTTGTTTGCAATATATCACGGTAACAAGCCTTTGGTTGACCTATAACTATAAGTTTCTCACCACTCATTCCTCGAATTTCGCTAATTGGGAAAACTTGAGGAAAAGATGGATAACTATTGCTTCCCATCAGAAACTCTTCCAAAGCTTTGGCTCTTTCAGCATCTTCCAATGCTATAATAGTATTAACATCAGATGTTCTAACTATTTCTACAAAGGGATTATGCTTAAGTTTGTATAGTCTTAGTGCCAGAGAATTTAAAATATTATGTAAATCAATAGCCTTATTATCTTTCGATTTATTTGCAGCTATTTTTAACCGATTAAGTGTCTTTTCAAGAAAGTTATTCCAAAGCAAATAAAAAGGTAATACTGGGGCTGATAGATGTCGCCATATTTCCCATCCAATGATACTAACTGCCTTCAATTCAGGCTGTCTTGCTAAATCAATTAGTAAATTTGATGATTCTTGAAATAGATCGGCTATTTTTTCTTCATCTTCATTATCAAAATTAAAAGTTTTAATGGTTACTTGTGCTTCTTTTAAAGATAAACGTTTTCTTTCAAGTAATGAATAACTCTCCTCAATAGGATGGGGAATTTTATTATTATTAGCTGTCTGCCCTTCTCCTGTATAAGAACGTAAAGCAAAAAAGTCGATAGGCCAAATTAATATGCCACAAGACTGTTTTTTCTCATGATATTCAATGTCTCTCATTATCCAAGGAGGGACAATACCTATCATAGGAATTTGTTTTTGTACACAAAGATTAGCTAACTCAAAAGCTTCACTTCCGTAGTTAGATGGAAATGGGTAAGTTCGCCCAGACGGATCATCAATTAAAACCAAAGAGCAATAATTTGACTGATTAAGTAACTCAACACATTCTAAGAGAGAACGCACCATAATAACTCTTAGCTTTTGACTTGTGGATGATTCTTTAAATTGATAATTAGGTATACAGACAACTCTCTCGCTTAAACTATAGTAAGTATCTTCATCTTCTACAAGGTTAAACGCTTTTGTAGTTCTTAAATTGTAAATTTTCCCATTGTTTTGAGGTCTAATCCAAATCACAAAATATTTAGATGAGACTGCTCTATAAAGATGTGAATAATATATAACCATTAATATTCCTAAAGCAACAGGTGCGACAGGAAAACTAATAAAAATTTGACGTTTTTTAGAAATACTTAAAGCAGATAAATAAACTAAGTCTTTTTCTAGTGGATGTATTTGTATTGAGTGTTTGCTTCTTTTCAAACAGCCAAGTATGCGGTCAAATAATTGATGCCTTACTTCCGAGTTAAAAATTCCTCGAAAAATTTCTCCCCAAGGTCGCTCTATACAAGTTTTTCTAGCTGAAATGAAACAATCTTGAGCCTCAGTAGAACAATCATCTTTGGGTAATTCCACTGTTTTCTGTTGTAATGGCTCTGCTGGCATCCACTCTGTCCTGTTGAAAACCCTAATATATTAAAGATACCCAAATTTTCTAAGTATTTATCATAACTACTTGTAGGGCTTAGTAATGGTAATGGTAATTGTAAAATGTTACTTTTGGTAAATCTTAACGTTCGCCATCTTTAGCACTCTAACTCATAAGTTTTTTATGAAGTATTTCTGTAATAAGCTGTACATTTGAGTCAACTGCTAACTAACAATGATCTAGTTGTCTAATCAAAGATTCTGCGATCGCCTTTGCCAGTATGGGAGGTACAGCGTTACCAATTGCTTGAACGACTGAATGATACTCGTGTCCTAACCTAAAATCGTCCGTGAAGCCCATTAATCGAGCTAACTCACGAGGAGTGAGTGTTCTTTCATACTTATAATGATAAGCAAAATCTGCGTGACCTTGTACTGTGGGACTTTGACCTTTTGGAAGCAGCCGACGGTAAGCACTGTAGTGACTGCGCCTCAGCTTTCCACTTGTTGGGTCGCCGGGAATTTTATAAGTTAAGGGTTCGGGTAAATCTCTCCAGTTTCCACCTTTTACAACTGCTTTCAACCGTTCCCTAGTTTCTGGTCGTATTCGTTGAACTACATGACCATCAGTTTTCTGTAAACCTTGTCTTGCCCATTTTTGATAGGCACTTTGAGGAGGAGTTGAGTAGGAGCGACCACTTCCATGAGTTTTGGTTTCTAAAATTGGCAGGTCTGAAATTGACTGTTCTACATTGACCAATTGCAAATCATTTGGGTCAAATAGACGCGCTCGCCAAGGTTCTTTGAGTTTTGGCTCATAAAATACTTCCCCATTTCGCTCGTTTCTCTGCCACCAAAAATTATGACTCTTGATATCCAATCCTTTTGGAATAATTGGAACTCTTCCCACATCCCATCTAATACCCACCACAAATAATCTGCTTCTTCGAGAAGGATTGCCAAAGTTTGCTGCTTCTACTACTGAATAGTTAACGCGATAGCTGTTTCTTCCTCTCAACCTACCTATAAATGGTTTAAAGACTCTAAAATTTTCTAACTGAGGAACATTTTCATAAATAAAAGCTAGGGGGTTTAACTCGCGTACAATCTCAGCAAACTTTATTGCTAGATCATTGTGCGGATCTAAATCTGTATCCTGACCATTACGGATTTGTGTGAAACCTCGACAGGGACTGCCACCAACAACTAAATCTACTCCACCATGAAATCGAACTTTTTCAACCAAACTTCTGATATTTGAAGGTTTAGAAATGTCAAGATTTAGTATATTAGTATTCGGTAGATTACGTTTGTAAAGAACAAGGGCAGGCTCATGGTTATCTACTGCCCATATTGGTTTAATATCTACTGTAGATTTTAATCCCCAAGATAAACCTCCCATTCCACAGAATAAATCTAAAGCTTTCAATACCATCAAATCATCTCCCAAAGAAGTTGCTCCCAGCAACTATGACAACCTATCAGAGTAATACGGGACGTGAGAACCCCTGAGCTTTTAGCCAGGGGATGAAACGGACACGAAAGGTTTTAACAGGGTTGTATCTCTTATCCATTGCTCGATCAACTCACTCGCGCTGGT
>JASJDS010000026.1 GCA_030065055.1 Calothrix sp. MO_192.B10 | reverse complement strand
CCCGCAGTCGCTCATGGGGGAAACCAACGCCAGTCGTCTGCGGCGGTCAACCCCTACTCTGCGAGAAGCCGCTCCGCGTCTACGGGTTGCGCCACTTGACGGCAGTTGACGGCAGTTGACGGCAGTTGACGGCAGTTGCTTTATGCCGGGGAACCCCTTCGGGTTGCGCCACTTGCTTTATGCCGGGGAACCCGTCCACCGCAGTGGCTTACCGTCCACCGCACTGCCTCCTTTATGCCGGGGAACCCTTTCGGCAGTTACTCCACTTGGGGAGACCCCAAGACCGTACTGCCTCACCACCGCACTGCCTCCTTTATGCCGGGGAACCCGTCCACCGCAGTGGCTTACCGTCCGCAACGCTGGCTCCCCAAGACCACGCTGCTCTCCGGATTCATCCGTGGAGAGGAAAAAATACTTTCTGAGTTTTATTAGCCCCTCAATTCATCGATGGGGAAACTGTTAGCGCAGATCCGACCCAGGAGGCTAACTGATAACTGATAACTGATAACTGAAATGACCCCAATCATACAAGCAGACGCCTGCTGATTTTCTGCAAAAGCAATTACCACTTTTTCAGAAATTCACAGGCGTCAAAGTACTTCAATCCTGTTTAAGTTCTGACGCAGACAAGCAAGCAGCACAAAATTACAACTTTTATCCCGTCATAACCAAAACAGAGGAATTACCCACTTAGAATAGACCCAATGTCAGGGACTTATCCAATGGGAATACAGCACCTATACCTAACCATAGAGTTACCAGAGTACCAAATAAGAAAACAGTGGTAGCTACTGGACGACGGAAGGGGTTTTGGAACTTATTTACGCTCTCAATGAAGGGAATTAAGATTAATCCCAGAGGTACAGCACTCATCAATAGCACTCCTAGGAGTTTATTGGGTACTGAGCGTAGAATTTGGAATACTGGGTACAAGTACCACTCAGGCAGAATTTCTAGGGGGGTAGCAAAAGGATTTGCTGGTTCACCTGTCATCGCCGGGTCTAAAACAGCTAGACCAACTAAACAAGCGAAGGTTCCCATAATACAAACTGGGAAAATGTACAGTAGGTCATTAGGCCAAGCTGGTTCGCCATAGTAATTGTGACCCATGCCTTTTGCCAGTTTGGCTCTTAGTGCGGGATCGCTGAGATCGGGTTTTTTCAGTATTGACATTTTTGAATGTGCTCTCCTGCTTCAATTGAGTTAAAGCATTTACCTAAGCCATTAGCTTGCAGCCATTTGCTTTCAAAGGGATATGCAAGTTTAGATTTGTGACTTATTTTTTATCTATCAGTCACAAGCTTAAACTAAACAAACACCTCTTGGTGCTAATAACTATGATTACAAAGGACCAGAGATCCCTTGCTTACGAATCATCAAGAAGTGGAACAGCATGAAGACTGCTATTAACCAGGGAAGTACGAAGGTGTGGGCACTGTAGTAGCGAGTCAGAGTTCCTTGTCCAACACTAGCACCACCGCGCAAAAGCTCAGAAATAGTAGTACCAACAACGGGAATTGCTTCTGGTACCCCACTCACAATTTTCACAGCCCAGTAACCAACTTGGTCCCAAGGTAAAGAATAACCTGTCACACCAAAGGAAACGGTAATGACTGCCATGATTACCCCACTAACCCAAGTTAATTCCCGAGGCTTTTTAAACCCACCAGTTAGGTAAACACGAAAAACGTGCAAAATCATCATTAGTACCATCATGCTGGCGGACCAGCGATGGATAGAACGAATCAGCCAACCGAAGTTAACTTCATTCATGATGTACTGTACGGAAGCATAAGCTTCTGCCACAGTAGGCTTATAGTAGAAAGTCATCGCAAATCCAGTCGCAAACTGGATCAGGAAGCAAGTTAGGGTAATTCCACCCAAACAGTAGAAAATATTGACGTGGGGAGGCACATACTTGCTAGTAACGTCTTCAGCAAGTGCTTGAAGCTCCAAGCGCTCCTCAAACCAGTCATAAACGTTCGCCATACAATTACAGGTTCCTAGAAATCAATTGGGGTTGATGAATCTCCCAACTAGCGATTTGGGGGTGTTGACAAAGAGAAATTCCCTCTTTGACTAGCTAGTTGTCAGAGTGATGTTAACTTAAATAAACTTAACACTCTGTTAAGGAGGAATGTATTGCGTTCTCCTTATGTCGCACAATAGTAAATAGTGGACACAAAGTAGATCTTATCGTTTTACGAGCAGGATGCACCGTCATCATGGAGTTAAACTAAATGATTTTTCAATGCATCACTTCTATAAAAAAAGTAACATAGTCAAGAGAACCATTTCATCATCAACAAGGTAACTGCACCAATTTTTCTGCAATTTGGGTTAAAAATAAAAATAAACATGAAGTTTATGCATAAACGGGTTTTTCAGCTGGGATTAATGCTGTTGGTAACTGTCTGGATGGGTTTTTGCAGTTTTTGTCAACCAGCAATGGCCTTAACGGAGGAACAGCAATTAGTCTCACAAGCATGGCGAATTGTCAATCGGGCTTATGTGGATGAAACGTTTAATCATCAAAATTGGTATGCTGTACGTCGCCAGACATTGAAGCAGCCTCTCCCAGACAATAAAGCGGCTTATGGAGCAATTCAGAAGATGCTCAAAAGCCTAGACGATCCGTTTACTCGCTTTTTAGATCCCCAACAGTATCGTAGTTTACAAGTGAATACTTCTGGCGAGTTGACAGGAGTGGGATTACAAATTGCCTTGAATCCCCAAACCGGTAAACTGGAAGTAGTTTCTCCCATTGCAGGTTCTCCAGCAGAGAAAGCTGGTATTCAACCCCGCGATCGCATTCTCAAAATTGCAGGCATTTCTACAGCCCAGTTGACTCTGGATGAAGCTGCTAGCCGGATGCGTGGTCCTGTGGGTAGTTTGGTAACTTTGCTCATCGACAGAGATAATGAAGGGCAAAAAGAAGTTAAAATAGTCCGCGATCGCATCACTCTCAATCCTGTAGTAGCACAATTGCGTTCTTCTCCCCAAGGTTTATCCGTTGGTTATCTACGTCTGACTCAATTTAACGCCAATGCTCCTAAAGATTTAGCACACGCTATTACTAATCTGGAAAAAAAAGGTGCTGATGGCTACATTCTTGATTTACGTAATAATCCTGGGGGATTACTACAATCGGGAATTGAAGTGGCTCGTCTCTGGTTAGATTCTGGCACTATTGTGTACACAGCCAACCGCCAAGGTATTTTGGGTAGTTTTGAATCATTTGGTCCATCCCTAACTAAAGATCCATTAGTAATTTTGGTCAATGAAGGTACGGCTAGTGCTAGTGAGATTTTAGCCGGAGCATTGCAAGATAATGGTCGCGCCCAACTCATCGGGGAAACCACCTTTGGAAAAGGCTTAATTCAGTCTTTATTTGAGTTAGGCGATGGTTCTGGTTTGGCGGTGACAATTGCTAAGTATGAAACCCCAAATCATCGAGATATCAATAAACTCGGTATTAAACCTGATAAGGTAGTTCATCAACAAGCAATACAGCGCAAACAGATTGCCACAAAAGCCGACCTTCAGTATCAAGCTGCGTTGGAAATGTTACAAAAGAAAACTGTAGTCGCAGGAGCAGCGTAGAAGAAAAGTGATGGTTGATAGTTGTTAGTTGATAGTTGATGGAGGGAAGGAGTGAGAGAGGATTAAATTTATCTTCTGAGGTAATCCCAACTGTCAACCAACAACCAACAACCAACAACACTCCGAACTCGAATTAGATTGCGATTCTTTGCAAATCCGTAAAAGCAAGCTGCAAATTAGTATATATTCCTCGGTACCTTAAAGGTCTGAGGTTTTAAAATTATGAGACTTAAAAGAAATTTAATCTTTGTATGCTGTTTGTGTATTGCTGCTTATTTGTGTATTTTGCCTAATTTCTTCACCCCTGGAACGGTTAGTGCCTTTAAGTTACAGAAATCTGACAACCCTGTCACTTTACTCAAGAATTTAGGCAATCACCATCATAAAATAACCACCAATAGTCCCGAAGCCCAACGTTACTTTGACCAAGGATTAATTTTGGTCTTTGGTTTTAACCACGGGGAAGCGTTACGCTCTTTCCAGCAAGCTACCAAATTAGACCCTAACTGCGCCATGTGTTACTGGGGTATGGCTCTGTCTTTGGGTCCCAATATTAATGCACCAATGGGCAAAGAATCGATGCCCACTGCTTATCAAGCTATTCAGAAGGCTCAACAGCTAGCAAGTAAAGCAAGTAAAGTTGAACAAGGCTACATTCAAGCCCTATCTCAACGTTATTCCCCCCAACCTGTAAAAAACCGCCAGCCTTTGGATTTGGCTTACGCCACAGCCATGAGAAAACTTGCCCAGCAATATCCTGATGACTTAGATGCAGCTACCCTGTTTGCCGAGTCCATGATGGATTTAATCCCTTGGAGTTACTGGACAGAAGATGGACAACCCAAACCTGAAGCCAAAGAAATAATTGATACATTAGAGTCAGTATTAAAGCGTAATCCCAATCATCCAGGAGCCATTCACTATTATATCCATGCTGTGGAAGCCTCACCCCGTCCCGAACGAGCAGAAGCCGCAGCAGATAGGCTCCGCAACCTAGTCCCCGGTTCTGGTCATTTGGTGCATATGCCATCCCATATCTACCTGAGGATTGGTCGTTATCATGATGCCGCGATCGCTAATCAAAAAGCAATCAAGGCTGATGAGGCTTTTCTGGCTTCTTCTCAACAACGAGGCTTATATTCGGGAGTGTACTATCCCCACAATATCCACTTTTTCTGGTCTTCTGCCAGTATGGAAGGACGTAGTTCTGAAGCAATTGCTGCTGCGAGGAAATTGGTAGGCAAGGTTTCTCCTCAACAAGTCAAACAAATGCCAGGGGCAGAAATTTTCTTGCCAACTCCCTATTTCTCCTTGGTACAGTTTCGTAAATGGGATGAAGCCCTTACCGAACCCAAACCATCCCCTGAATTCCCCTATACTCTAGCAATGTGGCATTATGCCCGTGGTATGGCATGGGCAGCAAAAGGTAATTTAGCTAGCGTGATTAGGGAGCAAAGCAGTATCAAAAACCTATTGTCTACAGAAACAAGTAAAATCAAGTCAGCATCTTTCCCCGCCACATCTTTAATCAAAATTGCGACTCACTTGTTAGATGCAGAAATTGCCAACTTAGGGGGTAAAAACTCCCAGGCACTCGCAGAATATCAAGCTGCTGTGCAAATCCAAGATAATTTACCCTATACGGAGCCACCATATTGGTATTATCCAGTACGTCAATCTCTCGGTGTAGCTTTATTAAAGCTAGATCAGGCAAAGGAAGCAGAAGCAGTTTATCGGCAAGATTTGCTACAACATCCCCACAATGGTCGGTCTTTATACGGTCTCGCGCAAAGCTTGCAGGCACAAGGGAAACAAAAAGCCGCAACTGAAACACAACAACAGTTTCAACAAGCTTGGTCAAAGGCTGATATTCAGCTGTAGGGTTAATTAGGGCTTGTTGAAAAAGTCATGATTGTCGAGGATAGGGACGAGGAAACTCTTAATAGGGAACAGTTTCAACCCTATTGTTGACAATTTTTTGGAGTCCAAAAAATTGTCACGACTCGCGCTACCCAGAGCGACTGTCGTCGTCGCGGTGAGTTAGTACTCCATCCCTTTTCCCCGACTTGAAGTAACTAACGAACCCTTTAGGGGGTCGCTCGTCAATGCAAGGTTTTTAAACTTCAGACCCCTATTTCCTTGCACTTTCTCCGCAGAAAACAGCCCTTATGCATTGATAAATCAATGTTTTATAGTTATTCAGCAGACCCTAATTATTCGAGCGATCAGTTGCAGAATTGAGTGTGGGGTGGGCAGTGCCCACCTTATTTAAAAACCGCAGAGGCGCAGAGGACATAGAGGAAAGAGAGACGGAGGAGATAATATCATGTCCGGGGGCATACCCATAGTATGTCCGCAGCGTTAGCGTAGCTCCTCTGAAAGAGGCGTGGAACGAAGTGAAACGACGCATAGGGACGACCTTCGGTACGGACACGCTCCGCGTTGATTGAATGCCCGAAGGGCTATAAACAAGGTCTTTGGGATTGCTTCCCTACGGTCGCAATGACGGTTATTTAAACGGACATGATATAAGTAGTTTTTACAACAGGGGTTGGGTTTGTAGTAAAAATCGTAAATCCAATTGAGCTAGCTTATTATATGCATTATTTATTACTCCTTTACCACTGAGAAATCCAGTATTAGCACCAGGTAAAATATATTGGAGATTAGCTGGAGAAAACTTTTCCAATAGAGAACGAACGCTGTTGATTTGTCTGCGCCAGTGGAAAGTTTTGGCTGTACGTAAAGGTACAGGTTCGCCTTGTTGATTGGGAAGTAGATGACGACCAGAGAAAAGTATACCCCCCTGATGACCGTAATAAAGGCAAGATGAACCGGGAGAATGACCGGGAGTCCAAATGATTTGGGTGGTGGGATTTAGCTGAAATTTCTCCCTGAAAGTAGTCACCTTCAATTCTGGTAATAAATAAGCCTCTTGCTCTTGAATTAAAATTTCACAATTAAACCCTTGTTGAATCGCTGCGGTTTTACCAATTGCTCCTCTATGGGTGATCACCAAGTAGTCTATCCCTCCGTGGTCACGTAAAAAATCTTGATTTGCGGCTTCCCAAGGGGGACAATCGATGAGAATATTAGCTTCATTTCCTACAATAAAGTAAGATGTTCCTCCCAATGTGTCCCGATTTGGAGGAAAGGCAAAAATATTTGGGAATATAGCCTTTGGTAGCTTAGTTTTATGACTTGGCTCTTGATTTGTGGGGAACATGACATCAAGACGAAATGTGAGGAATAGTGGACAATAGGATAACAGTCTGGAACTACTGAATAATTTCAACTCCAGATTTAGTCCCGATTGTTAATCATTTAATTTTGATGATTAAAGTTAAAAATCTTGTATTGGTGTTGAGTGCTGTAATGCTGACACTGCAAGTGTGACATTTCCCAATAACATTAGAAAATATGACATCCTTTTTGCTTATCCTCCTTCTGGGACTACTTACTTATTTGATGGTGCAGCGCAGTGTAGCGGATATGACTCGTACACCAGTCTGGCTATTGTGGTTGGTATTGATGATGCCAGTGCTTGTATGGAGCTTCTGGACTGCAAAACATGGTTCTAAACTCCCGCCTATATTGGTTCTCGCTCCCTTATTAGTCAGTTCTGTTACATATTGGGTGTTGTTCCAGTGGGGGCGTAAACCTACGCCTACGAGTAACCAACAAACTGCACCCTCAAAACCTCAGTCAAAATCAGTTACTAATCCTACCGCAGAATTGTTACCATCTGTACGTCCTCTGGAAGCAGAAGAAGAAAAACAGTTACGTAATTGTTTTCCTTGGTCTGTGTATTACCTGCAAAAAATTGAATATTTACCCCAAGCTGTAATTTGTCGGGGTCAGTTAAAGACAACCTCTAGCGATGCTTATCAACGAATTAAAGAAAATATTGAAGGGCAATTTGGCGATCGCTTTTTGTTAATCTTTCAAGAAGGTTTTAATGACAAGCCTTTCTTTGTACTGGTTCCTAATTCTCAAGCTACGAAGGAGTCAACTCGTCGCAGTCAAGAAAAGTTAACCAGACCGGGATTAGCCTTTGCTTTACTAGTTGCAACTTTGGTCACAACTACCTTGGTAGGGGCGAGAATTGCTGGGGTGGAGCAAGCAATGGTGAAAGCTAATCCCCAGGCAATTCTCCAGGGATTACCCTACGCTTTAGGTTTAATGGGCATTTTGGGCGTTCATGAATTAGGTCACTATCTTACAGCTCGGTTCTATAAAATTCGCTCTACCTTGCCTTACTTTATTCCCATGCCCTTTTTCTTGGGAACCTTTGGGGCATTTATTCAGATGCGTAGCCCCATACCTAATCGTAAATCTTTATTTGATGTCAGTATTGCTGGACCAATTGCCGGTTTTCTGTTTACTCTCCCTCTATTATTTTGGGGATTGGCTAATTCTGAAATAGTTCCCCTGCCTGAACAAAGGGGTTTTCTCAATCCCAACGCCTTGGATCCCAAATACTCATTTTTACTGGCGTTGGCTGCAAAATTAGTCTTGGGAAATGAATTAACCTCCCAATCAGCAATCGATCTTCATCCAGTGGGAGTAGCTGCTTGTTTAGGGTTACTTGTCACTGCATTGAATTTAATTCCCGTGGGACAGTTGGATGGAGGTCATGTTGTCCATGCTATGTTTGGTCAAAAAACAGCCATTGTCATTGGTCAAATCTCTCGCTTACTGCTCCTGCTGTTATCTATAAGACAACCTGGAATTTTTCTGTGGGCGATTATCCTACTATTTATTCCCCTGATGGATGAACCCGCACTCAATGATGTGACGGAATTGGATAATAAGCGCGATACCTTAGGATTAATCGCTATGGCTATATTAATTGCGATCGTGTTACCAGTTCCTCAGGCGATCGCTAGATTCTTACAACTGTAGTAGCTTTTCATCACCAACCATGAAAGTGATTTTTCCCACTTACGAAGGGTAGCTTTGCTGGAGGCAGGGAGCAGGAGTCAGAGGGGAAGAGGATTTGATATCAAATCCACTTAAACAACCGTCATTGCGATCGTAGGGAAGCAATCCCAAAAACTTTGTGGCTAGTGCGTTACATCAAATTTAACCACAACAAAATATTATGGGTAATTAACCGGACATCATATGACTTATTTGTTCCATTCATCGCAAGGGGATTTAATCCTTAATTCTTAATTCTTAATTCTTAACGTGAGTTCAATGATTTTTAAATCCTGAAATCCTTGCCTGTCAGCAATTTGGAAAATTCCCTGCTCAGATAATTTTAGGAGTTATTGAGAATAAAATCAATTAGGTCTCAGTTAGGTTAATTGTTGACTTTATTCTCAACTATTCGGGAAGTTATTTGTCACTTAAATTGCAAAAAATCTTTTTTCATAAGGGTTTTAGCTTCAAAATTTCGTAGAATTAACTTTAGTATGATGCAATTAGTAGTCAATAAGCCCCAAGGAGCTTTGATCCTGGAGATGTAAACATCCCATTACCGTCCTTTTAAGCCAGAAGTCAAAACAGCACGAAAAGTTGCTATCACTCTTTTTTATGATGCGGAATTTTCCAAAAAAATGCTGAAACTAATATGTACTAAGACTTTTCCAGTTCTCTGCACTAAAAAATATACTTGACATAGTATCAATATTGATACTATAGTTAATTAACTAATTAATTTCAAACTAAATACCAAGTTGCTTTTTATGTCATTTTGTAGAAAATTTCTACTTTTTGACAAACTTGGTATATACGTATGGCACAAATTTAAAAAATCCTTGCTCAGTTAAAGAACAATCCTAAAAATGTAAATTTTACTGATTTAGTGAAGGTTTGCAATTATTATTTTGGTGAACCTAGACAGCAGGGAACAAGCCATTGTGTCTATAAAACACCTTGGGCTGGAGATCCACGTATCAACATTCAACAAAAGAATGGAAAAGCAAAGGTTTATCAAGTTAAGCAGGTTTTAGAGGCGATTGAAAAATTAGAGGAAATTAAAGGAGAGGAAATGGAAGATGGTTAACTACAAGCATTACACCTATAGAGTTACTTGGTCAAGCGAGGATGAAGAGTTTGTAGGACTATGTTCTGAATTTCCTAGTCTATCTTATCTTGATGAAAATCAAGATGCTGCACTCAAAGGTATTACAAACTTAGTGAAAGATGCAGTAGCTGATATGGAAGCAAATAATGAGAGGATTCCACAACCTATTGCAGAAAAAACCTACAGTGGTAAATTTCAAGTTCGTATTCCTCCAGAGCTTCATCGTAGACTAGCGATTGAAGCAGCAGAAGAAAATGTTAGCTTAAATCGCTATGTAAGCTTAAAACTTGCGTGTTAAAGTTTTCCGCTATAGCCAAGCATGAAAATACTTCCTTCACTCCTTCACTCCTTCACTCCTTCACTCCTTCACTCCCTATTTTCAAGACAGCATCTGTAAAATTTCCTTGGCTGCGCGATCGCATACTCCCACATCCCCCATACACTGTCGCATTTTTTGATAATCAGTCTGCATTTTTTCTCGACTCTGGGAATTTAACAACAATTCCATTGCCGATTGGATAATATTTTCTGGAGTTGCAGTTGCTTGAATATATTCTGGTACAGCCTCTTTCATCACCATGAGATTTACTGGTGAAGCAAAGGGAAAACTAATTTTAAGAATCTTTGTTGCTACCCAATAAGTAAAGGGATGTAAGCGATACAGAACAACTTGGGGGACGTTTAAGAGTGCCAGCTCTAAATTGACAGTACCACACTTGGTAATTGCCAAATCTGTGGCGGCTAATACTTGTTGCTGCTGGTTAGATACTACAGTCGCCTGCAATCCGTAATTTTGTATTTCTTTTTCTATTCGTTCTCGGTAAATTTCCAGGGATAAAGGAATCCAGAAATGCACGTGGGGTAACTTGGATTGAATTGACTGTGCCGCTTGAAACATTACCGGCAGTAAATATTTGAGTTCCTGACGACGAGAAGCAGGAAGCAATGCTATAGCGATCGCATCATCTTTGATACCCAATTGAGAACGAGCAACTTCCCGACTGGGAAAGTCTGCCATCCGATCAACTAAAGGATGACCCACCCAAGTCACATTCGCACCCTTGTTTTGAAAATAACTTGCCTCTCCCGGAAAAATTGCTAATAACTTATGGCATACTGCCATAATCCTAGCTGTATCACGGGTAGTTATAGAAGAAACCCAAACCTGGGGAGCAATATAATATACCACTGGAACCTGTGGTAAATGGTGACGCAGATAATTACCAATACCAAGATTGGGACCCATATAATCGATCAGTACCACTACATCCGGGGGATATTGTTGGAGATAGGCGATCGCTTGGCGTTGGACTTGTAGTGTGGGTAATACAAAGGGTAAAGCTTCCAATATTCCAAAGGAACCAATAGCAGTAGTATTTGCCAACAAAGTTGCCCCTGCTGCCGCCATTTTGTCACCACCTAGGGCAATTATTTCCAAGTCCAAACCAGATACAATAGCTTGGCGTTTGAGTGCAGTAACTAGTAGGGAACCCTGCAAATCCCCAGATACTTCCCCAGTACTAATAAATATTCGCATTTTGAACCAATTATCAGCTATCAGTGCCCTACAAAAGGGAAGTCAATCGCTAGCCCTTACAGGGCGGCTGCGCCAACGCGTCAGTCAAAAGTCAAAAGTCAAAAGTCAAATCCTTCCCTCCTTCCCTCCTTCACTCCTTCACTCCCTCACTCCTATTAGCTGCTTTACCTTTCCCTGGAATTAATCCCCGTCTTCCTGGCATTTGGGATAGTAGCAGGAAGCGACGTAAATTAACTAACTCCTGAGTATTGCCCAACAGTTCTAATTTTTCCAAGGATTCTTTAAAGTTCAATTGAGAGCGATAAAGTATGCGAAATGCTTTTTTGAGGAGTTGGAAATCAGGTAAGTTCATACCAGAACGTTTTAAACCTACCAAATTCAAGGATCTAATGCGTGAAGGATTGCCCTCAACTAACATATATGGGGGTACATCCCGGTCAATCCTTGTCATTCCTCCGACCATTGCCATGGTACCAATGTGGACAAATTGGTGAACTCCCAGTACTCCACTAAGTCTGGCTCGCGATTCTATATGGACATGACCAGCTAGAGCCACGGAATTAGCAATTATTACTGAATCTTCTATGAAACAATTATGACCGACATGGACATAAGCCATGAGTAAATTACCGTTACCGATATAAGTTTCTTCTCCAACACCAGTAGCGCGGTTAATGGTAACATATTCCCGAATCAGGTTATTATCGCCAATTTTAACCCAACTAAATTCACCATCATATTTTAAATCTTGGGGTTCCATACCGATGACAGCACCGGGATAAATTTTATTTCTAGCCCCAATTTCCAATGGTCCTTCTAACACCGCATGGGCGCCAATGGTAGTTTCCGGACCAACTTTTACATTTTCTCCAATCACAGCATAAGCCCCGACTTGCACTGTAGGATGCAATTGGGCATTAGGATTAATTACAGCAGTAGGATGAATTAGCGTCTTCAAAGGTGCATCTCCAGAAAAGTCTTGAGTGCCAAATTTTTAATAATTTTGTAGTTGAAAAGTCGTTCCAGCGACTTATGTGTGAGGGAGGCAAAAATCAAAAAGTTATACAAAGCTGTTATAGCTTGTTATCTGAATCTGATATAGTAATTTGAAACTCAGTAAAGGCACGTCAAGATAGTGCCCCTACATCATAAGCAAATTTTGAACTAAACAAGGGAAAACATCAGCTCTCCCTGTGCTGCCAATTGACCGTCAACTTCGGCTTTACCCGACATTTTACCGAAACGACGCTTTTTCACGCACAACAGTTCCACTGTCATAATTAGTTGATCGCCGGGAACAACTGGGCGGCGAAATCGGACTTTATCTATACCAGCAAATACAAAAAGACCCCCTTCTACCCCTGGCATTTGTTTCAAGACTACGCCACCAACTTGTGCCATGGCTTCTACAATCAATACTCCCGGCATCAGTGGACGACCGGGAAAATGACCTTGAAAATGAGGTTCATTGATGGTGACATTCTTAACCCCTACAGCTTTTTCTCCAGGAACATAGTCAATAATGCGATCCACCATTAAAAAGGGATATCTGTGAGGTAGCAATTCTTGAATTTCTTCAGATGTAAAAACCTTTTTCTCCTCTGAAGGTGTAGATATGGAAGTGTTGACGGTGTTCTCTTCGGTAACGATTGACATTGGCACTATGGTTAATTTTTAGTTGTGCTTGCGGTGTGCAGGTTGCCTTAAAACCTCCCCTGTTGATTTTAGATTTGAGATTGGTGGTGCTGTCAATGGCGAGCTAAACTCTGAGTGCTGACTGCTCCCGCTCTAAAATCTGTTGAGCCAGTTGAATGTGTAAATTATGGCTGGCTTTATACGCTAAGAAATGAGCGCGGGGAAAAGTTGCTAATAAACTTAAATCTCCTACTAAATCCAAAATTTTATGACGTACTGGTTCATTTGCAAATCTTAAGGGGGGATTTAACCAACCTTGGGAACCACAAACCAGGGCATTTTCTAGGCTACCACCTTTGATTAAACCTGCTTGCTGTAGATGCTCAATCTGAGGGAGCAAACCGAAGGTACGTGCGGGAGCAATTTCAGCCATGAAGCTAGTACGAGCCACTTCCCTATCTGTAGTTGGAGTCCAACTGTGCCATTGATTACCAATGGCGGCAAGGTTAAAATCAATACCGTAGGTAAAACGGGTTTCTGAGGCGGGTAAGGCACAAACAAAAGCATCATCCTCCCGTACCCAAATAGGTTCGTTTATGGCAGGTATAGATGTGTCTAGTGGCACAGATTGAGATAACATCCCTACCTGGGCAATACTTTTTGTCCATTCCTGTGCCGAGCCATCTAGGAGGGGGACTTCTGAACCGTCAATTTCAATCCGGGCATTATCTACACCCATGACTGCTAGGGCTGCGAGTAAATGCTCTACGGTGCGTACACTGGCTGACTCTTCACCTAACTGGGTAGATAGTACTGTTTGATTTACCGCTGTTACTCGTGCGGGAATAATCGGATGTGACGGTAAATCTACTCGCACGAAATAACGACCACTTCCTGCTTCTGCTGGTAGTATACGTACTTGAGTATTTAGACCGCTGTGTAGTCCTACTCCTGTGTGAATAATTTCCCTGGCTAAAGTATGTTGTTGCATTGATTTTTATCAGTTATCAGTTAACAGTTATCAGTTAACAGTTAACAACCCACAGTGAGTAGTGAGTAAGGGTACAATTAACTTTATCCTTGGTGGTGAAATTCTTTGATCGAGACTTGCGAGCTTCGACCGGGTGAACGAAAAAATGTGTGGGAGAGCCAAGATACTTATTACTTATTACTTATTACTTATTACTTATTATTTGACCACAGTCTTTTTCGCTCACCCCCCTTCGACCTCTACAAGATTAAAATCTTTCTCCAATACCAAAGTTAATGCGATTATCTCCATCATCATTAAATCCAAAGTCAACCCGAATCGGACCGAGGGGAGATTGTATTCGCACGCCCAAACCATAACCGAAACCGGTACCATTTTTGTCCAGTAGTTCTGCTGCTCTGGTAGTGGTTCCTAAATCCGTACCAGCATCCACAAACAAAGCACCACTAATGACGGAAAATAGAGGGAAGCGATATTCCACAGAAGCTTGTAGGTAACTGCGTCCGCTACTTAAGGCCCCTTCCTCATAACCCCGCACAGAGTTGCTACCACCAAGGGTAAATGCTTCATAGGGAGGTAAATCCCCAAGGACTGTCCCCCCTTGAATGTTAAATGCTAGGGTTTCTGCCCCTTTGCTGAAGTTGGTAAAATCTACGGGTATATACTGGCTGTAGCTTCCCCGCAATCTAGTCAGGAAAATGTTACCTTTACCAATTGGGATTGATTGATCCAAGCCTAAGCGGAAAAAGGAACCTTTGGTGGGTTGTAAAGCATTGTTACGGCGATCGCGGGATGCTCCCAGTCTGACCAAAAATAAATCGTCTCTACCATCTCCTGATTCGCTCAAATCCAGTAACTGATCTTCTGTGCCTTCAAGCCTACCTTGTTTTCTCAGATCCCCATCTGAGTCTCGGATGGAAACCCTTTGATACTGTATCCCCGCAGAGGCTACCCATTCTGAACGCGCGTAGGGATTGCCAGACAAGGGACGAGAGAAGTTTATACCACCACCAGTCCTAACAACCCGTGGGCGATCGCCATCATCATTGGGATTGTTTGGATTAAAGGTTTCAATATCATTATCTGGACCATCAAAAATCAAGGAAATTGACCGTCTGCGGAAACCATTAACGGTATATGAAGTACGGTTAGGGTCTCCAGCAATCCAAGGATCGGTGAAGCGCGCATCAAATAATAGTTCCCGTTGTCCTAACTGTATTTCACCCCCCAGTTTTTGGTTCCTACCATTGAGGTTTTGCTCTTGGTAGCTGAGAGTACCAAATAAACCACTAGCAGAGCTAATACCCGCACCAGCAGCAATGGAACCACTGCTACGTTCAACTACATTTAACACCACATTGACTTTACTGGGGTCAGTACCGGGGTCAAGGGAAATATTAACGTCTTCAAACAAACCCAATCCAAACACCCGTTGTAGGTCTTTTTGGACTTTGTTACGATTAAAAACTTGTCCAGATTTTAATGCTACTTCTCGCTTAATTATGTATTCCTGGGTGCGTCCCTTAATTGGGTTACCTTTATCGTCTGTGTCTTGTCCTTCTTTATTACGGAAGCGGACGCGAATGTCTTCTACCACCCCTTCAGCCACTTGTAGGGTAACAATTCCCTCTTCGGATACTTTGGGGGAACCAACTACCTGTGCTAGTACGTAACCTTGGTCTTGATAACGCTTAGTTAGAGTTTTCACCCCTTCTTGCAAGTCTCGCAGGTTAAGAATTTTACCGTACTGTTCCTGAAAAATTTCATCTGCGGTTCCTGGCTTCAACACTGAGGCTACGTTTGTGCCTGGATTTGCTTCTATTTGTACTTTACTTAAGACTGGGTTGGGCTGCACTTCAAAGCTGACCCGTACACCTAATGGTGTATCTTCTGGCACTGCTCGCACATTGGAGAAGAAACCAGTGGCAAAAATGGCATTGATATCTTCTTGGAGTTGGGAACGGGTTGTGGTTCTGCCTGGTTTGGTACGAATTGCCCGATAAACTTGGTCTTCTAGCTGGGGTGACAATTCTCCCGTACTCGATTTCACCAATACCTCAGACACCAATACCCGAGTTTCTGGCTCTGCTGGGGTTTGCTCGGTTTGATTTTCAGGAGTGGGTTGTGTTGGTTCGGTTGGTTGACTCTCAGGAGTGGGCTGTGTTGGTTGGGTTGGTTGACTCTCAGGAGTGGGTTGGGTTGGTTCGGTTGGCTGGGTACCTGGTGGGGGAATATCTGGTACTGGGGGCTGAGGAGTTTGTGCGATTTTCGCCTGAGAATCAAAAACTGGTACTACTACTCCTAGTTTTGCTTGCGGTGCTAATTTAGAAGGATTAGTAATATTTTTTGCCTCCTGGTTGGCAATTTTTAATTTATTAGCCTGAGAATTAAGATTTTTTTGCTGATTTGCAACGGGATTACTTCCTAACAGTTGTGAAGGTGACTGCTTGGGAGAAGATTTTTTCGATGCCTTCAGGGCTGCAATCAGGGATTTGCGGGAATTGCTATGTGAGGTGGAACTGACCTCTGGAACTGCCGATCCTGATGTTGCGGACCCCTGCACTACTTTGGTTCTTGGTGCATTTTGAGTAATTCTTGGTACTACCAGTTCTGGGATCGTCGTTTTCGCTGATGGGTTTGACGAGATAGAACTTAACTGTTGTTTACTATTGATTTTGGGGATTACCACCCCTTTAATGTCATTTGTTGGGGTTTGGGCATTTACTTGCAATGAAGTACCCAGAGGGGCTGCAATTGCCACAACTGTAGCCAAAACAGGAGATAAGCGCATTTTATTTACATTCCTCTTCACGTCCACACACCATCACCAGGCAATTATCCTCTCATAATCTGAGCCAAAAGTAAGAATATTATGCCTTTTTAGTTGACAAAGCAACCATCCTTTATCAAAAAATTCCACAATACATTGTTTTATAGAGACGTTCCGGCAGAACCTCTCTATAAGGGTTTTGCAATGATGCAAAATTATTTTCCAGCTGACTAACTTGCATTTTGCTTCTCAATCGCTTGTAAAACCCTCTGTAAAACCTCCTCATATGCATCTTCTACATTTCCTAAATCCTGGCGGAAACGGTCTTTATCCATTACTCTACGGTTAGGATCGGCTTCTGAGGTGTCCCATAAACGACAGGTATCAGGACTAATTTCATCGGCTAGAAGTATTTGCTGCTGGGAGTCCACACCAAACTCTAGTTTGAAGTCTACAAGAGTAATGCCACATTGCTGAAAAAATCCCTTGAGTAATTCGTTGATTTGCAATGCTAGATGGGTAATTGTATCAACTTGTTCCGGAGTTGCCAGCTGTAATAAGTGTAAGCGATCGCGTGTCAGCAAAGGATCTCCCAAATTATCATTTTTATAATAAAACTCGACCAATGGCTTTGCCAGCAAAGTTCCTAGCTCCAAACCCGTTTGGCGACAAAGACTACCTGCTGCTATATTCCGTACAACCACCTCTAAGGGCAAAATTTTTACTGCCCGAACCCGCATCTGGTTGGGAGTCGGATTATCAATGAAGTGAGTTTTTATACCTCGTGCTTCTAAAGTTTGAAATAACTTGCTAGAAATGCTGCAATTCATTCTTCCTTTATCGATAATTCTGCCCTTTTTTTGAGCATTAAAGGCAGTGGCATCATCTTTAAAGTCAGCTAGAAGAATTTCTGGATTGTCGGTAGTATAAAGTACTTTAGCTTTACCTTCATATAACTTTTGGGAATTAACAGACATGGTGGGGAGTCAAGTGATGAAAGATGGATTGCCTCAATCAAACCCAGTCTAGAATTGGATAATGTATTCTTGGACAAGGTTTAGTTTTCAGCTTCACTATTTTATATCTTTAAGTTATACAAGTTAGGTTCGGTTATAGTAGCTTGGTTGTGGATGGGATTGCTACGCTCCACTACCACACTTATTATCGGTGGTTTTGGACTTAGACCGTTAATTTATAAGATTTTTTTCCATCAGCTACTAGTTGCAAATTCTTTTCAATTTACAATAATTGTATAAGTAAATTAAATTTGGAAAATTGATGGTAATGAGGGATGGACTAGGGTCTGTTTTCAAACTTGCCGTCACCCGCTCATGGTGCGGCTTATCGTACCAAGTCCCTTCGGGTATCTCCTCCGGAGAGACTACGTCAACGCCAGTTGCCTGGGTCGGGAAACCCTCCCGCAGCACTGGACTCACCGCTTTGCGGACTAGGAAAAATCAAGGTTTTGAGCCTGCTCCCGGCAGGCTTTGATCGTGTAGCCACAACATGCGCGGGTGAGGGTTTTAGGGGTTTGAAAACAGTCCCTAGTGGTCTGTCCTATTCATTTTGATAAATGGAGGAAAAAACCGCATTAGACGCAACAGTGGCTTCGGTGCAGGGTAGTAATAGGGAAAGAAGATAAATTGAGATATTCATTGACGAAAGCTTAATTAATGGGACAAAAGCATTAGTGTGGAGAGAAATATGGTAAACAAGGATGATTTTTTGTATCCTCGCAGTCGTTATTATGGTCAGGTAAATCCGGAAAATTTGGTATTCAACGCTAATTTACAGGAGTTTGCTCAAAAAGTTAGCTACATTTGTAATTTGGAGACTTCTGGGAAAATTACACCAGGAGATGCTTACGAGCAAATTAAAGGATTGTGGAAGCAACTAAAACGAACCAAAAAGCAATTGAGAATTGGTGAGGAGCCTTTTAAAGGCGATGATGAATGAATTAAATAAATGTTATTTAAGTGACATATCCCAAATACCATCCCAAGATTCTAGAGGTGGTATTTTTTGGTAATTTTCAGTACGTTGAATGTAGATATTAACTACCGTATCCGTAGGATTAATCCGTTGTGCAGCTTTAAAACATAACAGTGCTTGCTGAAAGTTTCGGGATAAATATGCTGCTCTCCCAGCATGATAATGAAAGAGAAACTCCTCTGTTTGGGAGTCTAATGGTGTTTGCCGATCGCCAATCAATTCATAGATTGTCACCGCCTGATTTTTGCCTTTGACGCGAATTTTGTCTAGTTGGCGTACCCAAATGCGATCGCGGCACATTTTATATGTATATTCACTGAGAATAATGTCGCAGCCATATTCTTTTGTTACCCCTTCCAGACGGGAACTCAAATTGACTCCATCCCCAATTACAGTGTAGTCCATACGTTTGTGGGAACCGATATTACCAGCTACCACTTCTCCAGAACTAATGCCGATACCAATTTGGATTTGGGGTTGTTCTTGAACAATCCGCCGTTGATTGAATTCTTGCAGCCGTTGGCGCATTTCTAAGGCGGCTTGTACCGCTTTCCAAGCATGATTTTCACTCAGGGCTAGGGGCGCGCCAAAAACTGCCATTAATGCATCCCCAATGAACTTATCTAAAGTACCTTCGTGGTTAAATACTGCCTCCACCATAGTCTCAAAGTACTGATTGAGCAGGGAAACGACTTCCGCCGCGCCCAAATTTTCCGTCAGGGTGGTATAGCCACGAATGTCAGAGAAGAGGACAGTGACATCTTTCCGTTCACCCTCCATTAAACTATCTTCCCCCAACGCCATCACCTGCTCGGCAACCCAGGGAGTTAAGTAACGGTACATGGTGGCTTTCATGCGTTTTTCTTGGCTAATATCTGACAACACCACCACTCCACCTCTTACCCCTCCTTCTGGGTTAGTTAGGGGATTGACTGTTAAATTGATGCTGCGGGAAATTTTTTGAATATCATCGCTACTTAATAACTCCGCTTGGGGGGTAAGGGGTTGATTCCAGGGGAGAAACACATCTGGCGCAGAGCGATCGCTTACTGCCAAAATACAAATACTATTATCCTCAGCCTCCTTGGTATATAATCCCAAGGTCAAAGTTTGTTCTGGTACATAATGTTTGGCTCCAGTTTTCAGGCTATCTTCCAGACGCATTTGTAAATTTTCGATGGGCACTACTTCCCAAACTAAACGCCCAATTAAGTTTTCTGACCACACAGATTTATAATTCTTGCCATTAGTTTCTTCTAAGGGACACCCCAGCAATTCCATCGCAGCATCGTTAATGGTGACAACCCGCCCTTCCATATCCGTGGAAATAACGGCATCAGAGAGGCTTTGTAAAATGTCTTTCTGATACTGTTTCTCTAACAGCACATTTTCAAACAAACGGGCATTTTCTAGGGCAATTCCGGCTTGAATATTAAAAGCCCGCATAAATTCCTCATCGGATGCGGTAAAACTGCCCTGCTGCTTATTGATTAACTGGGTAACGCCAATTAACTCATTGGCAGAATTAAACACCGGCAAACAGAGAATATTACGAGTTACATAACCCGTCTTTTTATCTATGGTGGGGTCAAAACGGGGATCTTTGTAAGCATCGGCAATATTTAATGACTGACCAGTAGATGCCACATAACCCACAATACCGCGATTAGCAGGAATGCGGATTTCCATCATTTTTTCCTCATCCGCAGTCGCTACCTTTGTCCACAACTCCCCCATTTCTTTGCGGTGCAAAAATAAGGTACTGCGATCCGCTTGCATGAGAATCCGCGCCTGCTCCATGACTATTTGCAAAGTTGCTTCTAAATCCAAACTTTGCCCCAACGTCTGTGTCGCTCGTAATAGGGCGGTTGCTCCCCGTTGATTGCGTGCTACTACATAAAAAGATTGGCAAGTCTCCAGAATAATACCAATGGAAGCAGCAAAATCTCGAAATCTTTCCTCATCTTCACTATCAAAGGAACCATTGCCAGTTTTATTCGCTAACTGAACCACGGCCACGGTTTGATTTTTACTGCTCAACACAGGCATACATAAAATATTGCGAAATTTATAGCCCATTTGTTTTTCCAATTCTGGGCTATATAGGGGATGGCTTTGTGCTTCGGCAATATTAAGACATTCACCAGTACTCGCAACATGGCCTGGAATGCCGACTTTGATGGGAGTACGAATTTCTAGGGGTTTGTGGATATTTTCTTGGGGAACCTTCGACCAAAGTAGACCTTTATCGTAATCAACCAGAAAAATAGCGGTGTGTTCTGCCTGGAGAATTTGACCAATTTTGAGGGTAATGGCTTCCAGTACCTTCTCCAGCATATTTTCTAGGGTTTCATTGTTAATTAGTTCAATCGCCCGGAGAAATTGCTGAAATTCGGCGGTAATAAAATCTAGTAGGCAAACAAATTCATTAACAGATAAATCTTTGACACGACGTAGTAGGACGTGGGTGCGATTAACTTGGGTTAGTTCTGTTAATGTAGCCAACACGCTACCAGCATTTGGGAGTGTCATTTCAGTTATCAGTTATCAGTTATCAGTTATCAGTTATCAGTTACCCCATCGATGAATCGAAGGGCTAATGAGAACAAGGAAAACATTTTTGACTCTCCACGGATAAATCCGGAGAGCAGCGCGGTCTTGGGGAGCCCGCAGCGGTCTTGTGGAGCCAGTCCGGTCTTGGGGTCTCCCCAAATGGAGGAACTGGCGTGGTCTCCCACGCTTGAGTGCAAATGGCGTGGTTTTCCCCATGAGCGACTGCGGAGGGCTTGTATCCAGTTTATTTTTCGGTCATGAAGTGGGGGAGTGGGAGAGTGATGGAGTGAGAGAGTGATGGAGTGTAGACGCACAGCGTCTACAGTTTTGGAAATACATAACCGAAAGATTGTAAACCCTCCTCAATTTTCCTTCCCTCCTTCACTCCTTCCCTCCTTCCCTCCTTCCCTCCTTCCCTCCAATTATGCTACCTTGGGCAACTCAGTATGCACAACTTGATGATAGTAGTTTTGCAATTGCCGTGTGGCAGCTGCCCACCCCCATTTTTCTGCTTCCTGGCGGGCATTCTGACGAATTGTTTCTCGTTCTTGTTTCTGCTCTAAAAGACGAAGAGTGGCTGCGATCGCTCCTTCATCTCCAGAACTCGGTTCAAAAAGATACCCATTCACCCCATCGGTGACAATATCGGGAATTCCTCCAGAACGAGCTGCCACTACCGGACAACCAGCCGCCATTGCTTCTAACAACACCAATCCCAATGTCTCGGTACGGGAGGGGAAAATAAAGGCATCAGCACTGGCAAAGGCTGCCGCTAGTTCATCACCCACCAAATAGCCCACAAAATAGGTATTAGTGCCAGCAAAGTGTTCTTCTAGGGCTTGACGATGGGGACCATCACCCACTAACGCTAATCTGGCATCGGGAATTGCCTCTAAAATCGGCTTAATCCGTTCTATTTCTTTTTCCGCAGAAAGACGACCTACGTAGAGTAATAAGGGGCTTTCTGGATGATTTTGGGACAAATGCGATCGCATTTTGTCACTGGCCTGCTGGGGATGGAATGTTTCTGTGTCTACCCCCCGTTGCCATAAATCTACCCGTTCTATACCGTGGCTGCTCAGTTCTTCCACCATTGCTGTGGAGGTACACAAATTTAAAGCAGCTTGATTGTGCGCTGCTTTGAGTAACTCCCATAAAAATCCTTCCAGCATTCCTAAACCATAGTGCTGGAGATATTGGGGTAAATGGGTATGGTAGGAAGCAACTAGGGGAATGTTATGTAATTTACCATGAAAAATGCCAGCTAGCCCTAAAACTGCTGGATTCACCACATGAATTATATCTGGCTGGAAATCTTCCAACGCTTGACCTATAGAAGGTCGTGGCAATGCCATCTTTAGTTCTGGATACAATGGTAACGGGAAACCAGACACTCCATAAATACTGACTCCCTTGTATTCAGTCATACCACCATCAGGGCAAATTACCAATACGCGATCGCCTTGACGTTGTAAATGTTCAACAGTATGTCGCAGGCGTGTAACAATGCCATCAACTTTGGGCAAAAAGGTTTCGGTAAATAGGGCAATTTTCATAAAATGCGTTAGCGGAGTGACTCTGAAAAAGTATCCCACTCTGGAGGGAAAGAAGAAAAGAGGGAAGGAGTGGGGGAGTGAAGGAGGGAAGGAGGGAAGGAGTGAAAGAGGGAAGGAGTGAAGGAGTAGGGGCGCAAGGCTTGCGCCCTGGAGGGAATGACAATTAGAGATATAACTTTCAGATTTACTGTTAGGTATTCTCACCACTGTAGACGCGCAGCGTCACATTCCCTCACTCCCTCACTCCCTCACTACCTCACTCCCTCACTCCATCACTCCATCACTCCATCACTCCCTCACTCCATCACTCCCTTCTCAGCTTCAGTCTTGATACTACTTTCTGTGCCAAGAAACCTTTGGCAATATTTGCTGGTTATCAACTCGATTTTGATATTTGACAGCAAAGTTGAGTAAGGAATCGAGGAGGGAGTCGGATAGGTAGTGGGGCTGTAAGCCTAAATCCAATAACTTGGTATTCTTAGCATTAAAGTAGTGTTCTTCTAGTTCTACCCTGGGGTTGGCAAAGCTCTCAATTTCCACTTTTAACCCCATTGCCGTACCGGCTTTTTTCACCATTGCTGCCAAATCATTGATGCTGAATAGTTCAGTAAATTGGTTAAAGACGCGAAATTCGCCAGGTTCGGCTGGATTATTGATGGCAATTTCAATACAGCGCACCGTATCTCGAATATCCAAGAAACCACGGGTTTGCCCACCTTTACCATACACAGTAAGTGGGTGTCCCACAGCGGCTTGAATGCAGAAACGGTTCAAAGCTGTACCAAATACCCCATCGTAATCCAAGCGGTTAATTAACAACTCGTCCATGCCGGTTTCTTCTGTCAAGACACCGTACACTACCCCTTGGTTTAAATCTGTTGCCCGTAATCCCCAAATGCGACAAGCAAAATGAATATTGTGGCTATCATGTACCTTACTCAAGTGATACATAGAACCAGGTTGCTTGGGATAGGGTAAAGTGTCTTTGCGTCCATTGTGTTCAATGGTGATATATCCTTCCTCAATATCGATGTTGGGAGTGCCATATTCACCCATGGTTCCCAACTTCACTAGGTGACAGTCAGGGAAATCTGTTCTCATGGCATATAACAGATTCAAAGTCCCAACCACATTATTAACCTGGGTCATTACCGCATGTTCGCGATCTATCATGGAAAATGGAGCCGAACGCTGTTCGCCAAAATGCACAATCGCATTTGGTTCAAATTTATGTAATACTCCTTGCAAAAATTCGTAGTTAGTGATATCTCCAACAAATAAATCAATGGATTTATCAGTTAAGTCTTTCCAACGCTGAATACGTTGCTGAATTGGTGCGATGGGAGTTAGAGTTTGTACCCCTATCTCATTATCCCAGTGTCTCCGCACCAAACTATCAAGAATTGCTACTTCAAAACCTCTATTGGAAAGGTAAAGTGCGGTTGCCCAACCGCAATAACCATCGCCACCGATAACCAGGACTTTCATTTTAACCAGTTTATACTCGCTGATAGCTAAATCTATCAGGTTTATGTACCCTCTAAACCATTAAAGATTGGGGAGTATAAAAAGTAAAAGCTGGTAATTCCCAGAATCAACGAGGGAACAATATAGGGAAAATCCTATTACTACCACCGTTTGCTGGCATCTTCTATCTTCACTGAGGCAGGCGATAATTTTCGGCAATATAGTAAAAAAATCGGTAGTAATCGTCAAATTCTTGGCTAGGTGCTTTTCCCTGCCAGTAGTATTTCACTTCTCCCTGGTTAAACCTGATGACAATTTTACTTTCTGTTTCCCCTATTTCCACTGTCATCACCCCAGAAATTCCTTGAATGTTTTGAAAGTTGGGATTAATAGATTTTTTGGTATTTCTGGTTGTATTCCTATTATTGAACAGTTGATACCCCGCCCAGCCGCGAATCTGTACAGAGCTTTTTTGTGGCGATATAAACACAATCCCATCATCATTATCTGGCTTCACTTCCTGCCAGTGACTAGGATAGGGAAATTCAAAGCCATAACGGGAATTTTTGTATATTTTCCAAGACTTGTTATCCCCTTGGAAACTTGGCGCATCACATCCCCACAAAACTAATGACAGCATTAGTCCATAAATACTCCAATTTATGCCTCGAACAATATTTTTTGTACTGGTAGTCATAGTTACTTTACTAATTTATTTGAAAAATATTTGTATATGCAGATAAAAATACTTATTCACACTAAGTTACAAGTCTTTTAATGCTTTCATATTTCCTCAATACTACTCAGTACAAAAATTGATACTAAAGTTAGTAATATGACTGCAAACCCTGACAACATTTAATCAAATGTAGAAGATATCGAGTTTACACCTTTTTCCTAATAATGTAGTTGGACAAAATTAAATTCATTCATGGAGACAGGGAACTCTTAACAGGGAACAGAAAATAATATGTGTAATTAATTCTGTCTAAGTGCTTACTTAACCTGAGGGGGAAGGGGGAGTGTGGGAGGTGATGAGGTGATGGTTGATGGTTGACAGTCTTTAACAGGACTTACGCAAGCATTATTTGTCATTGCGACCGGATTGCCGCGCTACTCTGCGAGAACGCTTTCAGCGTACGCTCGCAACAGGCTCCGTGTAGGGAAGCAATCCCAGAGTTCTTGGCGTTCGCGGAGCGTGCTCGATAGAGCTTATACTTCGCTATCGTTTGTCCTGACGGACACGCTACGCGGTAAGCGTAAGTCCCACGGACGACCTTGCGGTACGCGGAGCGTGCGCTTTGCGCTTAGCTATGCCGTAGGCTTTACGTAATGACGTAAAATCGTTGTTAATGCGTAAGTCCTGTTTAATTCATCACTCCTTCCCTCCTTCCCTCCTTCTCTCCTTCTCTCCTTCCCTCCATCACTCCTTCCCTCCTCTAATTATGCCCAATCAGGGTAATTACGGATGACAAATCAAGTATTTTCCTGTATGTAGAGATAAAAAGTAAATAAATGTAACAAAAAAGCCGTCAAAACGTTTTGCCGTCTTGACAACTAAGGTAGGAATCGATAACGTAAGATACATACCCGGGTAAGACCAACAAAGAGTTATATGCAAACTAAGCAAAAGGTCACTTTGTATTTATCACCAGAACTGCACAAAAGGCTAAAGGTCCGTTCAGCAGTGGATTCTGAACCAATGTCAGAATTAGCAGAACGCGCTCTTGGTTTTTATTTAGCGAATTCGGAATTAGTAGATGAAGCTCAAGCCAGCTATGGCGGAACTCACAGAGTATATTCCTGTCCAACTTGTGATAGTTCTTTACTCATCCGCGATCGCGAATTGGTTGCATTAGGCAATCAACCAGGTGTAGTTACTCAAGAATCTATTTCGATTGATTCTATCGAAGAAAAGCAGGAGAGCGAAAAAATTCCTCACAACTCCGAAGAGTTGGTTCCTTGCTAAGTAGAAATTGTGAATTACATATTCATAAGTTCTATAAATTTTAACTAACTGATAACGATGTCTGTAATGTCTTTAGTAGGTCTCAAGTAGGTTGATGTATGAAAGAAGAGCTCAACATTCTCATTCAAGCTCAATATCCTCTAATCTATCTTGTGACCTCCGAGGAAGAGCGGGCTGAGCAGGCAATTTCCACCATTGCCCAAACATCCAAACCACAAAGAAGAGTCTATGTTTGGACGGTGACCCACGGTATCGTAGAATACGGTCAACCCCGGAATGTCACCCAACACAATACGGTTTCTCCAGAAGCGGCAATTGAGTGGATTATCCGGCAAAGAGAACCAGGTATATTTATTCTTAAAGATTTACATCCATTTATAGATGCTCCTGCGACCACTAGGTCTTTGCGTGATGCGATCGCTGGCTTTAAAAACACGCAAAAGAGTATTGTATTAATGTCGCCGATGCAGCAAGTTCCCATAGAGTTGGAAAAGGAAGTAGTGGTTCTAGATTTTCCTTTACCAGATATGGGAGAGTTAAATAAAGTCTTAAATCATCACCTTGATAGCTACCGTGGGCGTAGACTACCAACAGATGGGCGGGAAAAACTTCTGCGAGCTGCTTTAGGTTTAACTAAAGATGAAGCGGAGAAAGTCTACCGTAAGGCACAGGTAACTTCCGGAAGATTGACGGAAAATGAGGTAGACATAGTTTTATCTGAGAAAAAGCAGTTAATCCGGCGCAATGGCATATTAGAGTACATCGAAGAAGATGCAACTATTGATGCTGTTGGTGGTTTAGAAGAATTAAAAAAATGGTTAAAGCAACGCTCCAATGCTTTCACAGAAAGGGCTAGGGAGTATGGGTTGCCTCAACCGAAAGGTATGTTAATTTTAGGAGTCCCTGGGTGTGGTAAATCTCTGATCGCAAAAACAACTTCCCGGTTGTGGGGTTTACCAATATTGCGGTTAGATATGGGGCGAGTATATGACGGCTCTATGGTAGGACGTAGTGAAGCTAATTTACGTAATGCCTTGAAAACAGCCGAGTCCATATCTCCAGCCATACTCTTTATAGACGAGTTAGATAAGTCTTTTGCTGGTAGTGCTGGTTCCGGCGATTCTGATGGCGGTACTTCCAGTCGAATATTTGGCTCTTTCCTAACCTGGATGCAAGAGAAAAAATCCCCGGTATTTGTCATGGCAACTGCCAACCGAGTGGAACGTTTGCCAGGGGAATTTTTAAGGAAGGGTCGCTTTGATGAGATTTTCTTTGTGGATCTGCCTACTCCTGAAGAACGCCAACAGATTTTCAACATTCATTTAAGTCAGCGTCGGAAAGATATCTCCCGGTTTGACTTAGAGCAATTGTCGAAAATGTCCGACGGCTTTTCGGGGGCAGAAATTGAACAAGCGATTGTTGCGGCAATGTACGAAGCTTTTGCCCAAGATCGAGAGTTCACCCAACTAGATATTATTGCTGCGATTAAAGCTACATTGCCACTGTCTCGAACGATGCAAGAACAGGTAACAGCCTTAAGAGACTGGGCAAGACAGCGGGCAAGACCCGCCGCAGCCTCCGTTGCTGAATATCAGCGCATGGAGTTCTAAAAGCTTTCCTCTGCTACCACAGGGGGAAAGGCTAGCCATACCAGCTAGCAGTTCTCAAAAAATACCGCGTTTAATTAGCGTGGTGTTATCCAAAAAAAACGTTGTCCTTTTTCTCAATCTTCTTCTCTGGAGGAAACCCAAATGTCTCATTTTAGCACTCTGCGTACCAAAATCACTGACGCTGAAATCCTCACTTCTTCTTTACGTGACCTTGGTATTTCCGTAAAGACCGAGGCTGATGTCCGTGGTTATAATGGTCAACGCGTTCGTGCCGACATCGTTGCTGTTTTAGAGGGCGAATATGACTTAGGTTGGTCTCGCAACAGCGATGGTTCCTTTGACCTAATTGCGGATCTATGGGGTGTTGCTAAGAAGCACAACCAAACCGAGTTGATCAACTCCATCAATCAGAAGTACGCCGTTAACAAGACTCTGAGTGAAGTGAAGCAACGCGGTTTGCAAAACGCTAACGTTAAGTTGGTACTGCAATAATATTTCTGTTGCGCGTTCCCAAAGCAGCACGGGTTGACCGATTCAATAGTGGTTAGCCCGCTTTTTTCTCGGGGCTGGATGTTTCTAGTCCCTCTTTTAATTATTGATATAGCAATTTATAGACCCAGTTGCAAAACCCAACTGGGTTTATTATTTGCCAGTGGTTAGTTATTAGACCAAGATTTGTGATTTGATACCATTTTTACAAAAGAATGGGACAGATTAATAGATGGGTAGGGAACATCAGTAAGATAATTTTATATACCAAAAGATTGTTTATGCCGTGCCCTTACGAAGAATGTATGTATTGCAAACATTATTTAAATTGGTATGAGCTTTTTTGCTCAATGTAAATCATGCGAGTTTGGATTGAAATTCCTAGAGTTGGAGAAGTCCAACCTACAATAAAATAATCTTCGATCGCATCTTCTATAGAAATTTTTGAGTGATCGTAAACTGGAACAACAGCGTTTTTAATATATTCTTCTGTTATCTTATCGAGGCTAATTAAAATAGTTTTGCGAGCAATCCGAACCATATGTTTGATTACTGTTGCAGCGTCTTCAACACACAGTAACGAACTCAAACAAAAAATAAAATCATAGGACTGGTTCTCAATTTCAGCTAGAGCCGTTTCAATGGGCTTGTGGATGGTTTTATAACCCCTTTGAGCTGCATAATCGAGCATCTTAACTGAAATATCAATCCCTGTATATTCAAAATCACCCTGCAACAATTCACTCAAAGCTCCTGTTCCACAAGCAATATCTAAAACATTGCCTTGATGGTGATTATATCGATGGAATATTTTAGCCGCTTCATTTATATACTGTGCATTATAATTGGAATCCTTCAGCACCAAATCATAGTTATCAGCAAATTTATCGTAAAATTCTTCCGCTGAAATTTTTGGTAACATCTTTATCTACGACTAAATTCCCCCACAATTAAGATACAAGGATATTTTCATCAATACAAACAGGACTTACGCAACTGTCATATACTTCTCGGTGCGCCTGGGTAAGTCCTGATAAGATAAATTTTGAGCAAATCAATCAGTTACGTGAGATGCTAATTGATTGATTAATGAATATTTGCAGATGTCTGTTGTTTCTTGTGTAAATCTTTCTGTCCCCGCCACAACTGCTAATCTGGGACCTGGTTTTGATTGTATTGGTGCTGCTCTCACCCTGAGTAATGAATTCAAGTTCACTCGCCTCAATGGCGGAGAATTTAATATTACTGTTACGGGTGCAGAAGCGGCAGGGGTGAAAACCGATAGTAGTAATCTGGTATATCAAGCTTTTGTCAAACTATATCAATATATAGACCAAACACCACCACCAGTAAATATGGAAATCAAGCTTGGGGTTCCCCTGGCTAGGGGTTTGGGTAGTTCAGCGACAGCCATTGTTGGTGGTTTGGTGGGTGCTAATCAATTAGCTGGGGAACCATTAAGTCAGTCCCAGTTAATGGAATTAGCGATCGCAATGGAAGGACATCCTGATAATGTAGTACCAGCCCTAATTGGTGGATGTCGTCTTGCAGCTACTAGTAAAGCTGGTTGGGAAATTTGTGATATTCCTTGGCATGAGAATATTTTACCTGTGGTTGCCATCCCCAACTTTGAATTGTCTACGGAAGAAGCGCGGCGAGTTTTACCCACCCAAGTCAGTCGTGCAGACGCGATTTTCAATACTGCACACCTGGGACTATTATTGCGGGGATTGGCAACTGGTAGGGGTGATTGGTTAACATCCGCTTTACAAGATAAGTTACACCAACCCTATCGCCAACAATTAATTACTGGCTACGATGCCGTCAACTCTGCTGCGGTGAATGCAGGAGCCTATGGCATGGTAATTAGTGGTGCTGGCCCCACCTTATTAGCTTTAACAGATCAAGCCCATTCTACAGATGTGGTAGCAGCAATGGCAACAGCTTGGCAACAACAGGGAATTACAGCCTCTGTGCGATTGTTATCTATAGATAACCAAGGCGCGAGAATCATTTCCCAAATCTAAACATAACGGGAGTGAGGCGTAGGGGCGGGGTTTCCCCGCCCGGAGTGAAGAAGTGTGGGGGGACAAGGGGACAAATTTTTCTTTATTACTTATTACTTCATCATCCCATCACCCCATCATCCCAAGGGTGGGGAGTTATTTTTTGGATACTTACCTAGAAATCCCACGCAAAATTTTGTTCACTCTTCTTAAAATATCTTTATAATATTAAGTTATGTTAACATGGTTTGTAGTATGTAAGTCGTTGACTTTGCAAAAGTTTACGAATACAATGTATTCGCGCTAAAATCAATGAGTATTTATTACTATCAATACCTGTAATTTGTATTTTTAGGGATAAATTACGTTTACAAAACTAATTATTCCTTCATACAATGTAACGAAAGGTGAAAATTAAAAACGATTTTCAGTCATGAACTCTCTCGACTTTCCTTGGCTAACAGCCATAATTCTTTTCCCCTTGGTGGCGGCTCTAGCCGTTCCCCTCATACCAGATAAAGACGGTAAAACAGTCCGTTGGTATGGTTTAGGGGTAGCACTAGCAGACTTTGCTCTGATGGTTTATGCCTTTTGGCATAGTTACGATTTCCAAAACTCAAGCTTCCAGTTAATCGAAAAATATGCTTGGGTGCCCCAAATTGGAATGAATTGGTCCGTAGCAGTTGATGGTTTATCCATGCCCTTGGTACTGCTTACAGGTTTAATTAACACCCTGGCAATATTCGCGGCTTGGAGAGTAACCAACAAGCCGCGTTTATTTTATGGATTGATGCTGGCAATGTACAGTGCCCAGTTGGGTGTGTTCATGGCTCAGGACTTACTATTGTTCTTCCTGATGTGGGAAATTGAGTTGGTTCCCGTATACCTGCTAATTTCCATCTGGGGTGGGCCAAAGCGTCGTTATGCTGCGACTAAGTTCATTCTTTACACTGCTGCTGCTTCTATCTTCATCTTGGTAGCAGGTTTCGCAATGGCATTCTCTGGAGATACCGTCACCTTCGATATGATGGCTCTGGGAATGAAACAGTATCCTCAAGCTTTAGAACTCTTAGCCTATACAGGTTTCTTAATCGCCTTTGGTGTCAAACTACCAATATTCCCTCTCCACACTTGGTTACCTGATGCCCACGGTGAAGCTTCTGCACCTGGTTCCATGATTTTGGCTGGTGTGTTGCTGAAGATGGGTGGCTATGCCCTAATCCGCTTCAACATGGAAATGCTGCCCGATGCTCACGTTTATTTCGCTCCCGTATTAGCAATTTTAGGTGTAGTTAATATTGTTTACGGTGCTTGTTGCGCCTTTGCTCAAACTAATCTCAAACGACGCTTGGCTTATTCTTCCATCGCTCACATGGGATTTGTACTAGTAGGTATTGCTTCTTATACAGAATTGGGTATTAGTGGTGCCATGTTGCAAATGGTATCCCACGGTTTAATTGCTGCGGCTCTATTCTTCCTCTCTGGTGTCACTTACGAGCGTACCCACACCTTAATGATGGATAAGATGGGTGGTATGGCGAAGGTTATGCCCAGAACATTTGCTCTATTTACTGCTGGCGCGATGGCTTCCCTTGCATTACCTGGAATGAGTGGTTTTGTGGGAGAATTGATGGTATTCCTCGGTATTACCAGCAGTGATGTTTATAGCTCCAGCTTTAAGGTTGTGGTTGTAATGCTGAGTGCAGTGGGTGTAATTTTGACTCCCATTTACTTACTATCCATGCTCCGTGAGGTATTCTACGGCCAGCAAAACGAAGAGTTACATCTGGATGCAATTGTCCCTGATGTTAGACCCCGCGAACTATTCATCACAGCTTGTTTATTGCTCCCCATCATTGGTATTGGTTTCTATCCTAAATTCGCAACCCAGACTTATGATGTGAAGACAGTAGAAGTAGCTACCCATGCCCGTGAAGCATTACCAGTAGTTGCTCGTCAGAATTCCTCTAACCTATATTCCAGTGTTTTTAACACCCCTAAATTAGCTAATTCCCAGGTAGCAACTTTAGTTGATATTGGTGAGTAAATATTTATCCCCCAAGGGTTGGTGCTATTAAAACGTAATAAATATCTCATAAGGGGGGCGATTGTGCGATCGCCCCCTGTGCTATTTTAGATACACTAAGACTGGAAAGAATTTTCCCAATCACAAGGGCGCAAGCATTGCGCCCTTACGAAATCTTCACTTTTAATTGGTTTCTCATAGCAATTTGAAAAAACAATGCGCTAATTGGTTAAAGGGCGCAAGCATTGCGCCCCTACGAAATCCTCACTTTTAATTGGTTTCTCATAGCAATTTGAAAAAACAATGCGCTAATTGGTTAAAGGGCGCAAGCATTGCGCCCCTACGAAATCCTCAATTTGAATTGGTTTCTCATAGCAATTTGAAAAAACAATGCACCAATCAATTCATGCCATCTACCAAACTTAATGTTATCCTTTTTTGGATATAACCCGGATTTTACCAACTCCGGTGGTAAAAATTATGATTATGAGGGATACCAATTTGAAAGATAAACCATCCGTTGGTAAAAATGATTGCGACAGATGGAAGTTTGAAAAACTTATATAGTAGCTCTTTTACAATCCAAAATCTAAAATCTAAAATCTAAAATGGTATGAGGGGTTATGAGTCATCAAGAGTTGGAATTAAATATTGGTTGGTTGTATCCTCGGTTGATGAGTACCTATGGCGATCGCGGTAATGTGATTGTCATTGAAAAGCGTACCACATGGCGGGGGTATAAAGTTAACATTATCCCCTTGGATCAAAATGCCACTGCTGATGATATCCGTGGTGTAGATGTCATAGTTGGTGGTGGGGCACAGGATCGCCAGCAAGAAATAGTGATGCGGGATTTGCAGGGAGCAAAAGCCGATGCGCTCAGGGATAAATTAGAAAATGGTACTCCCGGTGTGTTTACCTGCGGTTCCCCTCAACTGTTGGGGCACTATTATGAACCTGGAGCAGGACAACGTATTGAAGGGTTGGGAATCTTAGATTTAGTCTCTGTACATCCTGGTGAAAATACTCATCGCTGTATTGGTAATTTAGTTATAGAAGTTACAGCTACCCGATTAGCAGAGGATTTAAAAGAAATGTTGGGTGGTGCTACACCTTACTTAGTTGGTTTTGAAAACCACGGAGGACGGACTAAATTAGGGAAAACAGAAGCACTGGGACGGGTGGTATATGGTTTAGGCAATAACGGTGAGGACGGTACTGAAGGAGCATTTTATCAGAATGCGATCGCAACCTATTCCCACGGGCCTCTTTTACCCAAAAATCCCTTTGTGGCTGATTGGTTAATTCAAACGGCATTGCGGTTAAAGTATGAACAACCCATATCCTTAACACCCTTGGATGATACCTTGGCGATGCAAGCACGGGAAGCAATGTTGAAGCGATTGAATGTAAATTTACCAACTCCAGCAGTGGTTAGCACATAGAGTAGATTTTTTGGTTGAAGGAAATTTCCAGAATTAAAATTACCACAGGAAATGATAATTCACATCACCAATACATTGTAGGGGCACGGCACCGATAACATAACCGGTTTGCCAAAAACATGAAACACGCCGTGCCCAGAACATGAATATTTGAACACAGTGATAAGGAGGCATGGCAACTGGGTAAACCAATGGGTTGTGGGCACGGCGACATTCAGATTTATGGTATGGTCAAAAGCCTAATGATAATTCACATCACCAATCCATTGTAGGGGCACGGCATCAATAACATAACCGGTTTGCCAAAAGCATGAAACACGCCGTGCCCTGAAGATGAATATTTGAACACAGTGATAAGAAGGCATGGCAACTGGGTAAACCAATGGGTTGTGGGCACGGCGACATTCAGATTTATGGTATGGTCAAAAGCCTGTGGATGCCGTGCCCCTACCACTTCTTTTAATACTCCAGGTTTTTATTATCATTGTCAGCTAAAATCTTCACCAAGCTGGCAATGATATCTTTTTGTGAGAATACGTAAAAGCTCTCAGTACTGATGTAGTATGATACGGCTTCAGAGGTAAGGCACTGAAAGATTTACTGGGGAACACCAGCATGACGAATACACCTCAACGTGTCCGGGAAAAAATCAGAGATGTGCAAGAAAAACGGCTCAAACAATTAGATTTAAGTGGTGAGAGACTTATCAAAATTCCTGTTGAGGTATTTGATTTAGGATGCTTGGAGGTATTGAATTTAAGCTACAACCAAATAACCAGAATCCCGGAAGCCATCACCCGACTGCAAAATTTAACCGAGCTGGATTTAAGCAGTAATCAATTAACCAGTGTTCCAGAAGCCATTACACAACTGCACAATTTAACCACCCTAGATTTAAGCAGCAACCAATTAACCTGCGTCCCAGATGCCATTACACAACTGCAAAATTTAACCAAACTGGATTTAAGCTTCAACCAATTAACCAGAATTCCAGAAGCCATTACACAACTGCAAAATTTAACCACCCTAGATTTAAGCAGCAACCAATTAACCTGCGTCCCAGAAGCCATTACACAACTGCAAAAAATAATCATCCTAGATTTCAGCTTTAACCAATTACATATCCTCCCAGAAGCAATCATCCAACTGCAAAACTTAACCACCCTATATTTAAGCAGCAACCAATTAATCAGTGTTCCAGATGCCATCACCCAACTGCAAAACTTAACCAAACTGGATTTAAGCTTCAACCAATTAACCAGTGTCCCAGAAGCCATCACCCAACTGCAAAATTTAAGCACACTATATTTAAGTAGCAACCAATTAACCAGCATCCCAGAAGCCATCACCCAACTGCAAAACTTAACTCAACTGGATTTAAGTATCAACCAATTAACCAGTGTCCCAGAAGCCATTGCACAACTACAAAATTTAAGCACACTATATTTAAGCAGCAACCAATTAACCAGCATCCCAGAAGCCATCACCCAGCTGCAAAAATTAACCACCCTAGATTTCAGCAGCAACCAATTAACCAGCATCCCAGAAGCCATCACCCAGCTGCAAAACATAACCCAACTGGATTTAAGGGAAAATCCCATCGAGACTCCACCACCAGAAGTGCTTGACAACGGTATTCAGGCGATTAGGCAATACTTACGGCAAATTAATCCCTTGTAATTGCAGCAGTTGTAAAAATCAGCAAGAGCCTCATTTTTATTCCCTTAATATTCTGCGACGAATTGTCGCAGATAGGCAAGACATCCAATGCCAGAAAAGTTATCAGATGGTTCCGGCTTTGAGCTTAATTGATGATGCGATTGGTAGAAGGCAGTTGGAAATAGAAAAGTATAAAGATGATGATTTGCTGCCTCGTTCCTCTGTCAAAATAGAAGGAAATGTGGGAACAGTGGTAGTTCAACCATCTAACCAGGAGAATTATCTGATGACAGAACCATCTCAACAGGAAGAAACTTCTAAACCTACTCTCCCTTGGGCATATCGCAACGGACTATTTTATTTATTGGTATTTGCAGTTGTATTTAACACGGTTGGTATCTTTGCAGGTTCCTTACCAATTTATTCCTTGGCTCTGACCATCATTGCTACTACAATCATTATTATTACAATTGGCGTTCTCCAACTTCGTCAGGATGACCGCTTATCAGAAACATCTTTTGTAAAATTGATAGAGATAGTTTTAGAACAATTGCCTTTAATTGGTAATGTAATTAAACAGTTGAAATCGGGTAAGTGATAGCCTAACCGCCTCAGAATTAATTCTGAGGCTAATAAACAAAGTCTGATAAATCAGACTGGGTAAGGCTTGCAGTGCGTTTTAAGTAATAACTTGCACCATTCTCAACTAGTCCAAATGTCCGCCTAGGAATAAATTCCCAGGCTCACAGACAAAGTCTGATAAATCAGACTGGGTAAGGCTTGCAGTGCGTTTTAACGTACTTGGTTTATTAGCCTTGAAATTTATTTCAAGGTGGGAATGTGGGCTAAACGAGATTGCTGCAAGTTATCAGTTTTAACGCACTTGGTTTACTCGCTGTGGAAATTGATTTTGATTTCCAGGTGGTTTATTGGGCTAAGTGATATGAGTGCGGCTCTACATCTGGTGAAATAACGAAAAATTATTGTCTGGGGGTGAAACACCTGAATCACCAACGGTATCCTTGAAGAAGTCGGGGATCTGAGACTTGCCATTTTTACTATAGGAATCCGGGCGTTGCTGAATTAAGATAGGAGTTTGTCTCACGCAGAGGCGCAGAGGCGCAGAGAAAAAGAGTTGAAGATACCTGATTTTTCGAGTTCATATTCCAATTCAGCAACGCCGGAATCCGGTTTGATTTTTGAATAAAATTAGGTAGGGTGTAGGGTGCGTTATGACTTTAGTCTTTAGCGTGCCTCTTACAGAGGAACTACGTTAACAAAGCAGCGTGTGCTTTGCACTTAGCCATGCCCGTAGACGCGCAGCGGCTTGCCGCAGGCTAGGGCTATACGCACCAAAACCTTTACAGCATGGTGCGTTACGCTACGCGATAACACACCCTACGTGTTTTTCAAAAATCAAGTAGTAATCCTATAAATACAATTACCCATAACGAAAAATGCAAATTACCCAATGTCTGCATACAGCCATTCTCGTTACCAACCTAGAACGCGCTGAACAGTTTTATGGTAAGGTGCTGGGACTATCCAAGGTGGAACGTCCCATGAAATTTCCTGGTGTTTGGTATCAAGTGGGTGATTATCAAGTTCACCTGATAGTCGCGCCATCGGTTCCTGGTGAGGAGAAACACGAAAAATGGGGACGTAATGCCCATGTGGCTTTTGCTGTTGCTGATTTAGAAGTAGCAAAACAACAGTTACTCAGTCAAAATTACCCCATTCAAGCCAGCGCCTCTGGACGTGCAGCTATTTTTACCCAAGATCCTGATGGGAATATCATTGAATTGAGTCAGGTTATCTCTTAACATGACTCCACAAGGGGAAATCACAACCAATCAGAAAAAATAAATATAAAAATTACGTAAAAAATGCCTAGTAGTAAACGAGTATTATGGCTGCAAGTTTGTGGTTTGGGGATGGTGCAGGGTGCGATTACACTTAGCTGGGTAATTTACAATTTTTACTTACCTAAGTTGCTGGTACAATTTGGTTTTTCTAAGTCTTTGGCGATAAGTCTGCTGGTTCTAGAAAATGCTTTAGCTGTCTTTATGGAACCTTTGATGGGTTCTCTTTCTGACAGAAGTCAACGTTGGTTTGCTAGCCGTTTTCCTTTTATCACCATTGGGGTTCTCCTTGCTTCAACTTTATTTATTGCTATCCCCTGTGTTGTCACTTTTGTTCCACCAACAACACTCTTCAAATATATTTTTCCAGTATTGGTAGTGGCTTGGGCTTTGGCAATGACTGTATTTCGTAGTCCGGTACTGTCTTTATTGGGGCGGTATGCCATGCCAAAAAGTTTACCAATGGCTGCCAGTGTTCTCACCTTAATTGGTGGCACTATCGGTTCTTTGAGAATTGCTGCTAATAATTTACTGCTGAGTTTTGGTCCACTTATTACCTTTGGATTTGGTTCTTTTGTACTATTAGCTTCCGCAGGAATATTAAGATTTATCCATCCTCCAGAAATGGTATCAGATGAACCTGTTGACCGACATCGAGCGGCTGCACCTCCGCCCATATCTATTCCAGCATTGGGGTTAATTTTTGGTTTGGGTGGTAGTTTTGCTTGGGGATATCGTTTGTTACTTGATGGAGTTGGTAAATTTCTGAAGGTTCAGCTCAATAGCGATAATGTCCAGCTACAGATGGTGATATTTGGACTTGCGGTGGCTGTTGCGGCTTTACCTGCTGGTGTGATTGCCAAAAAATTTGGCAACCGTAATGCCATGCTTGTTGGTACTGGTGTAACCATCTTATTGATGGTTTTATTACCTTTTACTGGTGCAAATATCGCAATCCTTACTCCCTTAGCGATCGCAATTAGCTTTGTTTTAAATGGTACCATTCCCTTTGCCCTAGAAATGGTTCCTTCACATCGTGGGGGTTTGGGTGTGGGAATGTATTTTGGTGGTGTTGGCTTGGCTATGAGCATTTTTGGCTCAGTATTTGCCAAGCCTCAGGCTATTACACCAGAATTTGCGGCTTTCACTGCTGCGATCGCATTTTTGCTTGCTTTTGGATGTATTATCTCCAGTAAATTTATTGGCAGTCAAAACCTAAACTAACTGTCAATTCCTAACTACTCCCTTCCCGCTATAAAATTATCAAAAAATTGTAGGCTGGGGAGCCACTCCGTTGCGGTGAAACACTTGCGGTGGACGGTAAGCCACTGCGGTGGACGGTAAGCCACTGCGGTGGACGGTAAGCCACTGCGGTGGACGGGTTCCCCGGCATAAAGCAAGTGGCGCAACCCGAAGGGGTT
>JASJDS010000167.1 GCA_030065055.1 Calothrix sp. MO_192.B10 | reverse complement strand
CAGGTCAGTTTCAGATAATGTGGTCTCAGTTTCAAATAATGTGGGTCGAGGCGATTTTATAGTTTCATTTAATGTGGTCTCAAAACGCGGATGATTTCGGGTCGAAGCGATTATGATTTCAGGTCGCTACAGTCTATGGGAATTCCCATAAACTTCAATGTAGCTGGCTACGGAAAAGCCTTTATTTAAAATTACTGCATTACTCTTCTACTTCTTGCAGTGCTTCATCCAGCAGAAACCTCACAATCTCAGCCTTTTTCCTGCCCGTCTGAGCAGCCAGCATAGACAGCTTGCGGTGCATTGACTGTGGTAAATCTACGGTTAATCTGACTGTGGCTTCCTTAGAATTATCTTGCTGAAGTTGGGACATGAGTGATGGTTTTTTAGTTTTAGTAGAGGCAGATTTTCTCTTTTTTGTTGGTGCAGATGGTTTTGGTGGAGGAGGTTCTGGTTCTGGTTCTTCTTCCACTTGTTCCACGCTCGTTATGGTTGGTTGGGGCTGTGTTTCTTGTTGCCCGTAAACAAACTCACGCGCCAAAGCATCATCAAGGGACTTACGTTTTTTGGTCATGGCAGCATTCCCAGAATTTCTTTGAATAACTTTTCATACTCCTGTGCTGAGGACTTTGCTGGACGACCCAACAAATCCCAAATAGTCGCAGCTTGACCAAAAGTATCCGCGATCGCTTGCTTTTGGTGAACCACCGTTTTCAACATTGTCACCTCTTTGGTTTTACTCAGAAGTGCGATCGCTTCATCTAATAGTTTTGTCCCTTTGACAGCACGGCTGATAAACATCGCGGCTTTTGGTGCGCCACCACGTACAGATTGTGCCTGCTTGATTAACCGCACCGCGTCACTAGCAGATTGCAGGTCTAAACCTGTGGGCTGACAAGGAACCACTGCTAGGTCAGTCCGAAATAAAATCGCCCTGGTGGATTCAGCCAAACCTGCTGGACCATCCACAATTAAATAGTCACACTGTGCTGCTAACTCCGGTATTTGCTCTAGTAGTTCATCCGCTGATTGCAGCACCGTTGCTGCAATCTGGTTGTCCTCCATCGAAGATATCCAAATGGAACTGCTACGCTGGGCATCTGCATCTAAAAGATGAACTTTGTCCCCTCCCTCGCTTAACCAGCAGCTCATGTGGACGGCTGTCGTGCTTTTGGAACAACCGCCCTTTTGATTAACCAATGCTATTACTACACCCATACTTGATGACAAAATACATTGCTTGCTGACAAACTTAATTACTTAATTACTGCATTACTGCATTGCTGTATTAAGTGACCAACGCTATGCCCATAAATACCAGATAACTGTGCCAACTGCAATAATTCAGTATTTACTGCATTACTGCATTAAATCTAAAAGCAGGAGTAGCGATGCTCCCAGAGGGAGCCGCCGTAGGCGATCGCATTGAAGCGAGGATGCAGGTTTACCAGTTTACCCGTTCGTAATTCGGAGGTTCACAGCTTACCAACGTGCAGCGTTGAAGGGTGTAACTGTTTATGAGTCAGGCGATCGCATGGGTAAAATTGCCTGGAGTGATTATCAGCGTTTGGGTAGGGAGGTGCTAGGTGTCTAAGAATGGTAAAAGTGTCTTTGATGGTCTACTGGCAGCTGCCCGTGCTGAAGAAGAAGTTAAGCCAGAAGTTTCCTCTAAGAAAATCGAGGGGAGCCAGGGCAAGTGCCAAAACCCAGAGTACAGACAAACCACTATTTAATCCAAGTTGCTAGTTACGCGATCGCCAATTAATTAAGGGTCATAAAAGTAATAAAATCCCCTCCAGGAAGAAAAACGGAGGGGAATATGCTTAATGAAATTATTGTAGTATACGCTATTATTGATGATTTATTAACCCAAGTTGCGGGTTATTAAATAACCCGCAACTTGGGTTAATACTTTGATGACAGTTTCATTGCGCTGAAACTTGTCTTTGACGATAGGACTGGCAACACCAGCGATCGCTTCAATTAATTTGCCAAAAGGGATTAGTGACCGAATCAAGCAGGGGTGCAGGGGGCAGGGGGCAAGGGGGAAAAGAAAAAACTCGAAAATTGTTGTCCCCTGTATCCCTGCAACCTGGTTCCAAGCCCCCGAATTTATTCGTGGAAGCTCCCCTTTTCTCCTCATCCCCTCTCAAGCCCTTACATTCATGTATGGGGTCTTCTCCCCTGCTCCCCGCTCCCTGCCCCTCTGCCTCTTCATTGACACAGGACTGTATATAAAAGGACGAATATAACCTGTAATTACCCCTTATATTAGCGTGTTATTTCAAACAAATTACTCACCTTGTGGAGATATCGACCTCTGTGCAGGTGGGGAAACTCCTACGAGTGTAAGTCGAGTCGCAAAAAGAGGAAACCCAAGGAGTGATTATTGGAATCCCCCACTGCATAGTCATACCCTCTGGAAAATTTACCAGAGGATATCAGCACTTTTTGAAATGCGATGCTCCTACGGAGCCAACCTAGGCGATACTCCGGAGGAGTCGCCCTTTGGGCGATCGCATAATCCGCCGAAAAAATGAGAATGGTGCATTCCCAGTCAGCGATCGCAATTTCTTTTGTTTGATAACTTCCTTTAAGTGTGGGTTGTTCTTGAAAATCATTAGACATCTCCGGAATATAAATAAAATCTGGTAAAATAATATTCAATTAGCCTTTATCAAGGTAAAACAATGAATTCAATATCAGGGTATATCGAAAAACATCCCGGAGAAGCACAGCGATTAATTGGTCTAAATTGCGACCAATTAAAACATTTAATAAAGCAAGCGATCGCCTTACACAGACAAGTTAACTCAGAATCAGAATTAAAAAAGAAAAGAATTATCAAAAAAGGGGGTGGTCGTAAGACAAAGTTATCTCTTGAAGAACAAATATTATTGACTCTGATATACCTACGACAATTAACAACATTTCAATTACTTGGTATTCAGTTTGGAGTAAGTGAAACAACTGCTAACGATACATTTAATTATTGGTTTCCACTTGTAGGAAAATTGCTACCACCAAGTTTACTTGAGCAGGTAAAAAAAACGAATATGACTACGAAATTGTGAAAGAACTTTTAACGGAGTTTGAATTAATAGTTGATAGCTGTGAGCAGCCCATAGAAAGACCTAGAGAATATAAGGAACAGAAAAAATATTATTCAGGTAAAAAGAAAAACCATACATTTAAAAATCAATTAATAGTTTTACCATCTGGTAAAGATATCATTGATGTTGTAGCGGGTAAACCAGGACCAAAAAGTGACATAAAATTGTTTCGTGAATCTCGAAAAGGGTTTGACTCAAATCAAAAATTTAATGGAGATAAAGCTTACCAAGGAGAAGAATTAACTAAAACTCCTCATAAAAAACCGAAAAAGCAAGAATTAACTCCAGAGCAGAAAGAAAGAAATAAAGAATTAGCTTCGGAACGCATTTTTGTTGAACATCTAATTCGTTTGGTAAAAATATTTAGAGTTGCTCAAGAAAGATTTAGATTAAAATCGAGTAAATATGAACAGATAATTATGACAATTTGTGGACTTGTTAGATTACGAATAGGCACATTTATTTTATGACTATAAATAATTAAATATTCCAAGAGTAAATTGGTTTAAACATATACTAACTTTTGGCTAGTTATTAATAGTAAGCATCTCAAAGCCTTACTCTTGCGTATAAAATAACTAGCTTTGCAATTTGGCGATCGCAGTCCAAAAGGTCGTTATAGTAGGGCTTTGATTGTTTTCGGAGATGTCTATTGAAGAAGTGGTAGTGAAGAGAGTTTTGGAAGCAGAAAGCAAAGCTGTAGAGGGTATTTTCTGCATTTTTAAAACACTTGTGTGGCAAGGCTTTCGGAGTATCGCTATAAAGCACCCATATTAGCCGAATCTCCGAAAGCCTTGTTATAACTGGATTATAAAAATACCAGTCTTCTTAATTTAACCTGCGGAATATGGGTTGGTAGGTTTCGGGTTTTATTTGAAGTCTAATTTTAGCTGACGTTGGGACATAATTTTGCCATAACGTTTAGTTAAATAACGGTTGAGTTTTTTTTCCCAGGCTCTAAAAGTTTTCAGTAGGGATTTGTTATCAGAACTCAAACCAAGTTGGCGCATGAAGGGTTTGATAATGGTTACTTTGCGTCGTCCACCTAATTTTTTATACTTAGTTTGGAAATAACCATCTTCTGATAAATTCCACTTTTCGCGGATGTGTTTTAAACTCTCCAAAGTCCAAGCATCGCTCCAACGCAGCATAAAGAAATGCATATCTGTTAATTCGAGAGGAGGACCAGGAATATAGGTAACAAGAGCATCTGATTCAAAGTATACCTTGCCTCCTGCGGCTGCTACCATCATGCAGAAATCAAGATGCTCTTTGGTATTGAGCATTTTTTCATCTAACATACCGATTTGCTCAAATATCTCTGTGCGAACTAGTACACAGTGAAATTCTGCTAACTCGGTTTCCATGCGTTGAAGATGGGGACGAAGTTCTGCAACTTTATGACCTTGTTTGTACATTTTTTCACGTAGATGCCGCCTACCATGAATGTCGGTGACAATGTGAGATTCCCCACCTGCAAAATGAACTCTTTGGTGTATGGGTTCTTTTTCGCACATCAAGGGACCAACTACCGTAGCTCCTGTTTCCTCCGCACAGTTGATTAAAACTTGTAACCAACTTGGTGAAAATACCACATCATTATCAACAAACACTAGGTATTTAGTATCTACCTGACTTAAACCAATATTACGAGCATGATTGGGTGGCAGGTAGTAGTCGGTGCGAATAAGTTGAAAGTCTTTCTCTTGAGCTTGGGTTTCTAGATATTTTCTTACTTTGGTCGGTGAATTGCCATCTACATAGATGAGTTTGAAAGGAATGTCTGTGTATTGGTAAATGCTTTCTAAGGAGCGTTGGGTACAGCTAAACCTTTCGCGGGGGACAACAACGATGGTAACTTGTGGTTCTTGCATGGTTTTAAATTTCTATTTAGAGTTGACAGTTGACGGTTGACGGTGAGGATTAAATACTTAAGTTAGATGTGGAGTAAGTTAATATTTCTATTTGGGGTAATTGCTCGTGTAAAAGTTGCTGATAAATGGTGATTAATTCACTGTTGAGCTTGTTCATCTCGTATTTCTCTTTGACGCGAATTCTGCCAGCACTACCCATTGATTGCCATTGTTGGGAATGGGAAATGAGATAATGTAATTTATCAGTGATCGCATCTGAATTTCTTTCGGGGACTAAGAATCCAGATACCCCATCTTCTACTAATTCGGGAATACCTCCGTGGAAAGTACTAATTACAGGCAAACCCATTGCCATTGCTTCTTTTAAGGTATTTACGGGTGCATCTTGATTCCCGTCACTGGCGGTGACACTGGGAGCAACAAAGATATGACAGTTGTTGAGTATTTTCACAATTTCTTGCTGTTGCTTCCAACCCAGCAGTTTAACTATGTGGTTGATGTTGAGTTCTGCAATTAATTTCTGGAATTGTTTCAAGAGTGGACCATCACCAATAATGCTAAATTCAATATTGGGATAAGTTTCAGCAACTTTGGCAATGGCGCGAATAGCGTATTCAATACCTTTCTTTTCTACCAAACGACCAATAGTTGCTATTTTGACTCGACCATCTTCGGGGAAAAAACGAGGCTTATAGGTAAATTTCTGACAATCAATTCCCGAACCGTGGACGAGAATTTTCTGGGGATTGCAGCCCAAAGCAATAGCCTTATTTTGAAAAAATTCACAGTTCGCTAAAAAAAAGTCTGCTTCTTGGAATAATTCGGTGTAAACGATCTCGCCCCACTTTGGTAAAATTTTACTGATATCCGAACCCCGAAAGGTGGCTAATATTTGTCCTTGTAGTAAACCTAGTTGGCGAAACCATACCCCTTTCACCCCCAAGGTACTAAACTGACAGTGGATAATATCGTATGATTTTTTACTCAGAAATGGGATGGCTTGGTAGAATAACTTAAACTTTTTGGCTTGTTTCCCATATCTAGAGCGATCGAGTAATTGCAAGCAAGCTGAAGGGTTTTGATGAAAGTGGGTTAACAGTAACCAAAAGGCTTTGATTTGTCGCCATAATTGATTTTTTGGTTGCTTGGGGGAATAGTAAATATGGTCTAAAAGATGATACTTTTCTACTATGGGATGTACCTTGTCAACTTTATCTGGACGACCATTAAGAGCATATATATGAACTTCATGCCCTTGGTCAATGGCTCCAGCGATCTGGTTGAGGATAAAGGCTTCTGATAATACCGGAAATTGGGCAACGATAAATGCTATGTTCATTTTTTTCTGAGATATAAATTTTCCTGTAAGGTTGGTACTGCTTACCTTACTTTTGTTGAGAAGGTGCTAAATTGTTACTGAGTTAACTTGCACAGATAAAGGTAATATTTTTTTCAAATCTAATTTTTGATTTAGTAACTTTTCGTAGATTGCCACTAATTCATCGTTGAGCTTATTCATGTCATATTTCTCTTCTACACGGATTCTGCCAGCAGTACCCATTGACTGCCACACTTGAGGATGGGAGATGAGATAATTTAACTTGTCAGCGATCACATCTGAGTCTCGTTCGGGAACTAAAAATCCAGATACCCCATCTTCTACTAATTCGGGAATACCCCCATGGAAAGTACTAATTACTGGTAAACCCATTGCCATTGCTTCTTTTAAGGTATTGACGGGTGCGTCTTGATTACCGTCACTGGCGGTGACGCTAGGAGCAATAAAGATATGACTGTTGTTGAGTATTTCGATAATTTCTGGCTGCTCTTTCCAACCCAACAATTTGACAATATTAGTTAGCTTTAATTCAGTAATTAGTTGTTGAAAATGCTCTTTTAACGGACCATCACCCATAATATTAAATTCAATATTGGGGTGAATCTTAGCAATTTTGGCGATGGCGCGAATGGCATATTCAATACCTTTCTTTTCTACCAAACGACCAATGGTGGCAATTTTAACTCGACCATCTTCAGGGAAAAAACGAGGCTTGTAGGTAAATTTATGACAATCAATTCCCGAACCATGAACCAGGATTTTTTGGGGACTGCAACCCAAAGCAAGAGCTCGATTTTGAAAAAATTCGCAGTTAGCTAAGAAGAAATCTCCTTCTGCAAACAAGCGATCATAAACATGAATCCCTTGTTCTCGAACATGTCTACTGATATCTATACCGCGAAAAGTGGTAACAATTTTTCCTTGGATAATACCTGCTTGACGCAGCATCAGAGCGACTGGTCCCAAGGTACCAAATTGACAATGGATAATATCGTATTTACCCTTGCTTAAAAAGGGTATGGCTCTGTAAAAAAGTTTTAATGATTTAGCTTGATTGCCATACTCCGAAGAATTGAATAGTTGCAAACATTTGAAGGGATTTTCTGCAAAATTCCGCCATAACAAACCATAAGCTTTAAGCAGACGTAACCACTGATTTTTGGGTCGTCTGGGAGCATAGTAAGTACGCTCCAATAGGTGATATTGCTTGACTATTGGATGTACCTGGGAATTATTTACAGAGCCATCGCGATCGACCGAACAAGCATAGATATCAACCTCATGTCCGCGATCGATTAAACCTGTAATTTGATTGAGGATAAATGGTTCTGATAATACTGGAAAACGCCAAACAAGGAATGCTATTTTCATGGTTAAAAGCTCTAAATATAGAAATGCGATCAACTGCTTTAATTCCTCACAAACTCTTTGTTTTGACTTTTGACTTTTTACTTGTTATTCATGGTTTGTAGTATTGGGGGAAGTTGAGAAGAGGGATAATGGATACAGCTAATTGTTCCTGACTGTAGATGTAACCGTTTATTTGATGCATTCATGCCGAGTATGGGAGCAATCATACTTTTAATAGCTGTATCATTAGCTACCACCAAACCAGTGACTAAAGGCTGGTGAGTGGCGATGTTTCTAGAAGAAACTGACCTTTGAGCGATCGCAGGTTTTGCCATTAAGCCTCTAGTCTCAATTGCTTTTTGCCAAACTTTGGAGAAATCTCGCTGTAAAACCTCTAGTTGTACTGTTTGTCGGTGGTGTTGGAGAATTTGCTCTGTAATTACTTGGGCATCATCTATGTGTTCATTAATACTGAAATTTATAGTGATATCTTTTAATGAGTTAGTTAATTTTTCTATTTTTTCTAACTCTATAGTTCCTGATGGCACCATGAGTAAACGCAGACCTTCACTGGCTGATGAAAGCTTGAGTAAAAAGCGATCGCCTGTTTGAGCAGTGAGGTTCATTGCTGATAATCGTCCTGAATCTAAAGAACCGTCAGCAAAATCTAATACATTAATTCCGCAATTAGACTGTTGAATACAGTGATAGTGATCGGGTTTTATACCTAGGGCTGTGCTAATTAAAGCTCGGTTTGTCCCACCATGAGCAACGATTAATAGGGTTTGTCCTAGATGAAGGGGTAATATTTCCTGCCAAAATTGACGAATACGCTTGTAAAGGTCAATAGCAGGATAAAAAGAAGATGGAGAAGAAACCCGATCTACTTCCATACAAAACTCATGGGGACGGTTTTTCCAGGTATAATATGCTTCAGGGAAATTTTCCCGTACATATTGGAAACTAAGACCATGCCAATTTGGTAGATCGGTTTCTCGTAATTGGGGAGTTATATGGATTGTACTGGAGTCTATTTCCGGTGCGATCGCTTGTAATATTTCCTCTGCTGTATCCCGTGCTCTTTTAAGAGAACTGGAGTAAATTGCATCGAATTTCAGACCCTTAAGGAAATCTCCAGCTTGGCGAATATCTCTGCGTCCTACTTCGGTTAAGACTGACTCATTACTACTTCCCTGGTATAAACCGAGATTGTTATAAGTACTTTGTCCGTGACGTACAAGAATTACGCGGGTACTTTGACACTTTTCCAGATTTAATTGCATAGGTATCTCCTCAGCAATACCATTTTTGATTGTGAAATAGTTACTGGATGAGCTTTTAGACGTTCTATCTGTAGCAATCATTGTTGACAAAAAATTTCTAGAAGTATTATTAATAACGGGGATTATGAAATTACTAAAACTAATTATTTAAAATCACTATCTTCTCTGCGCCTGGAGCGCCTCCCTACCCTGGGGGAAGCCGCTACGCGTCTACGGGTTCGCCACTTTGCTTATGCCGGGGAACCCGTCCACCGCAAGTGGACTCACTGCGTGAGATAAAAATCATCCCATTAATCAGCAACACAGCTAACGATATTCAGTAAGCGAAATAGGGTTGCATACTTACCAGCCAAACCCATCAATTCTTTGTGAGTACCTTGCTCTACAATGCTTCCATTTTCAACGTAGAGAATTAAATCTGCTTCTTGGACTGTTTGCAGGTTATGAGTAATCAAAAACGTTGTCCGCCCCTGGGTAAGCTGCTCTAGAGCCTTATTTACAGCCCTTTCACTCCCATTATCCAAACCTGCATTAGGTTCATCCAGAATCACAATTGGAGTTTGACGAATAGCAGCGCGAGCAATGGCAATTCTTTGTCTTTGCCCCCCAGACAATGTTCCCCCACGTTCGCTCAAAATGGTGTCATAGCCTTGGGGTAGTTTCATAATAAAGTCATGGGCATTTGCCAACCGTGCAGCTGCTTTTATTTCTTTGTCAGTTGCTCCAATTTTCCCGTAAGCAATGTTTTCCCTGACGCTAACTGCAAATAAAATACTTTCTTGTAAGACAATGCTGATTTGTTGCCGCAGGGAATCTAGGGTATACTCCCTGATATCTTGTCCATCGATTAAAATCCTTCCCCCTACTGGGTCATAAAGGCGCAGAATTAGGCTGAGTAGAGTTGACTTACCGCTACCAGAAGGACCAACTACAGCCACTTGTTGACCTGGTTGTGCTACTAAATTAATATCTTTGAGTATTTCTTGGTTTGATTGGTAGCCAAAACTAACATTCTCAAATCTAACTGCACCAATAAAGGGATGTGCTATTTCTGCCTTTGGTAAATCTTGTACCTTAGGTTCATATTCCAACAGCTCCATTACTCGCTCTCCAGAAGCAGTAGCCTTGGCAATTTGTCGGGCTTGATTAGAAATTTTTCGCATGGGTTCAAAGGAGTTTTTCAGGTAACTGATAAATACCAATAATTCTCCTGGGGTGAGTGCTTTATGTTGTACTACCTGTGCGCCTCGCCACAATACCGCAGCCATAATAATTGCCATCAACACCTGCACAGTCCTTTGTAGTGCAGCTGAAACTCTCAGGGATTGAATAGCTTCTGTCAAACTTTTCTTGTTTTGGACTGTAAAAATATTTTCCAGCTGGTGGTGAAGGGAAAAGGCTTGCACTACCTTAATCGCACCTATGGTTTCGCCAGTAGTCGAAGCTAAAACTCCTTCAGAATTACAATGTTGACGAGAAAAGCTACGAATCCGTTTGAGTAAATGGTTGTTTAACAACAGAAATAAAGGGAAAACTGTTAGTGCTAATAATGCTAGCTCCCAATTCAGCCAACACATGACTGAAAACATACCCAACATTACTGCTGAATTTCTTGCTAAAGGTAAGGCGGTGCTAGTGGCGACATTCCTTATTTTCCCAATATCAGTTGTTACCCGAGTAATTAAGTCTCCACTCTTGAACTGCTGATGAAAAGATAAAGAAAGACGCTGTAAATGAGAGAATAAATCGCCTCTTACTTCTGACAAGATCCGCACAACAGCTAAGGATATGCCGTATGTACTTAAGTAAGAAGTTATACTGGAAAAACTAGCGATCGCCACAATGGATATAGCCAACAGGCTGAGTAATAACATTGGCGACATACCATAATGAATTTCAGCAGTGGAATTACTATGTGCTGGAATCAGAATATGGTCAAATACATATTTGAGGGGCCAAGGTTCTAGAAGCCGCAATCCTGTTTCTAGAAGTAATGCAAATAGAGAGCCTGATATCAAAAATTTGTGCTGGAGAATATAGGGGGAAAACTTTAGCAAAACTTGCCAAGTCTTTGGCATAAATTTATTTTTTTTGATAGGCTTTTTGCAGTTGCGATATTTCATATTCTTTATCTATTCATCAATACCTGTTGACTTTGCTCCAGAAATTTTTTCAGAATATTAGTAGTATTATCAGCGCCATCGAGGTCGAATAGATTATTAGAATTAGTATTTGTTTCTTTATCTAGACAGCTAACAATTCTTTGTGCTAGATGATTAGGTTGTAAATCCTCTGGATTAATTACTTCCACAATTCCTAATTTTTCTAATTTCTTAGTTCTCATGAGTTGTTCTTGGTCTTTGCTATAGTGACCAATAGGTACAACCATGGCACGAACACCTGTTTTGAGAATGTTCATGGTAGTGTTATATCCAGTTAAACTGATGGAAAGGTCAGCATTTTGCATATATTCTAGTAATCTATTGGTATATCTTTGTAAGCTGACATTTTTGCTCGTGGATGCTGCTTGCTGAAGTTGAGAGAATAATTCTTCCGGCATAAATGGTCCGGTAAAGATCTGGATATGATGGGGAATTTGAGACTCAAGCAATCTGCTGGCGTTTATAACTGACTCCAGAAGTTCATATCCCAATCTGCCACCACCAACACTGACTAAAATAGTTGGATTATTGATATTTTTTTTAGCTATCAACTGATGAGTATTTTCTCTTGACTGTGGTGTAAATGATTGGGCAACAAATCCAGTCGCTTGAATTTCACAATTAAGTTCTCTATATTCAGGAAATGTTAATGCAAAGTTTTGAAAATTAGGATCGGAGTGATATAAGATTAGATCGAAATATTGATTGACTAAGTAACAAATTGTCTCTACTTCCTCATGTAGATTTTGTCTGCCAATAAAATCTCTGACACTAGAAGCAATCTTAGTTTGGGGAGAATTAACTTTAATATGCTCTAGCAATGGTAATAATTCAAAGAATAGCTTATGCCTACCAAAGGGGAAAAATTCTGTAATTAAGCAGTCTGGTTGGATGAGATCGAAGTTAGAAACTAATTGATTTTTTCTAATTCTTTTAATCTCATCAACTTCAAGAGAATCTTCTGCTATTCTAAATTCTCCACCCTCTAGCCACAAGGCTGGTAAATTTATCAATTCTATATTGTCAGGAATTGGAAATTCTGCAATCGGCGGGCCACCATTCACAAAATAGACTTGAAAATCCTTTGATAATTTACGAATAATTTCTGTACTGCGAACCAGATGACCCATACCTGTCAAATACTGACAGTAAAACATGATTTTTTGCATATTGTCTTCCTCTTTTTTTGATATTTAATATAATTCAGATTGTGTTTACTAGATTTTTATTGACTAGCTAGAAGCAATTTTGGTGAGTTTTTCGGATAAATATAACTGACTTTCGATTCACTTTCTTTGATTGAAAAAAGTCTGTTAATGTAATGAGAAATACGGGGTAATGCATTCATATCTAGTTGAATGCTAGGAGCAAGCTCGTCTGTAGATAGTAGATTTAATAGAGAATCCATGAGTAATTCCGGAGTCAAATTATGTGGATGAATTACTTGGAATAATCCCAATCTATTCATTCTTGCTGCTCGCAATAACTGTTCTTGGGATGGTTGAACTCGCGGTACAATCAATGCAGGTTTTGCCGCCGATAAAATTTCACAAACTGTATTGTATCCAGCCATAGAAATGATAGTATCTGATGCAACAATGTAACTCATTAAGTCATCAGTAAACTCTTTCATTTGCACTTGAGGATATTTTTCTGCCTTCTGAAACAGTGCTTGTTTTCGAGGAGTTGACATTTCTGGACCGCAAAGAACCAAACTTTTTAACTCATGTTCTTGTGGTAATAAAGCTAAAGCATCTAGATAAGTATTAAGCAAATGATAACCATCTTGTCCACCACCTGGAGTTATCAAAACTAATTTTTCTTCTGGAGATAGCTTTAATTCTTGATGAATTTCATTAATATTGTTAGTTCTTGGTTGACGGCGAATATAACCGCAATAGTGTATTTTTTGAGCTATGTTAGGAGAAAAATGATATTTTTTACAAAAGTCAAAAACTTCTGGCATCCCGACAATTAGAAGCAAATCGTAAAACTTTTCTATTGCTTCGTAATAGTGGCGATCTTGCCATTCCATAATAGTTTTTTGGGGAGTATCAAGGATATCTCGTAATAATAGCACCAGTTTGGTTTGTGGCAAATTATGCTTAATATAATTGAGGGATGCTTTTAACTCATCTTGCAAACCATAGGGCTTTTTATCTACCATCACCAAATCTGGTTTATAATTAGCGATCGCAGATAAAATTAGATCCGATCTCAGTTTGACAGTTTCAGTGACATCTGTATCCAGGTACTTAACTACAACTTTGCCTGCTTCTCCTCGGTTGAGACAAGGTAATTTGATATAGTCTAGTCCCTTGGGTAATCGAAACCCTTGTAACATAGGTGAACCAGACACCAACAAAATGGAAAGATCCTCTATTTCACCCAGTAGGTGTTCACATATTGCTAACATTCTGCGGATATTTCCTAAACCATATGCATCGTGGGAATAAACCAGCAGTCTCATGATTTTTACTCTCAATTTTTAGGGAACTGGTTATTGGAGTTGTGTAGGTGCAGCATGATACATGAACCTATCCTACTATTCTAAAAATGCTTATTTACTGGAGTAAAATTTTACTGAAAGGCTTGATTTTTCGTTTTTATCTTTAACAATATTTGGACTTTTCAGCAAAAATATTATTAGTGGGATAGATTCATATATAAAACTGGATAATTTCTCCAGTCCCGGTTCAAAGATAGGCGACTTTCCAGATTGCATTAATTCAACTTTGGCAGCATTAATTATTGTCTACACAGATAACATGGTGCCCAATCCCCACTAGACTTGCTCCTGTGACTAAACCTACATATCCAGTACCAATCACGCAAACACGCATAGAGTAAACCCCCTACAAAATCACTGGTGTGAGAAAAAAGCAAACAAATTTTGTTTTCTCTATGGATATAATCACGATTTTGTATGAACCTTTTATGAAATCTTCATGAGAAAATTCTCACGATCAAAATTTTCTATACATAGTATTTTGTATACATAAGATTTTTATACTCAGTGCAAATTTTTACAACTCATATAATTGGGGATTTTAGATTCATGTCTGAGAAGTTCCTCTGCACAACTATGGATTAGAGATAGCTGCCTAACATGGTTTATATCAATCCCTCTGTTCCATATTTGAACAGAACTCGGTTTAAAAATAAGTAGTTATTTTTTGGAGTTTTTAAGGTTCATTTACCAACTAAAACCATAATTATTCTCCAGATATAATCCTCCATGTCAACTATTTTTTGGAAGACTTTACCTATCGGTTTGCAAGTTTTTTCATCCACATTTCTCATACTACAAAAAGTTTACGCTCAGGAAAAACAAAGTGATTTTCCCACCCTGAATCAAGCTACTGCTAGAGACAAACATACTCCTAGCATTGATGTAAATATCTCTCCTCCTCAATTTTCTCAAGCCTTCTTAGAACCTCCAATTCCCAAAGATACAGAAGTTAAAGGACTCAAAAGAGAAGAGGAGCAGTTTGCAAGCAGTTTACAACCCTCCCAAACTCTTTCCCAGATAGAAACATCAATGATGGGAGAACTAACAAGTGTTTCAGAATTGTCTGATATTCAACCTAATGATTGGGTATTACAATTTCTCCAATCCTTACAACAGCGTTATGGAAGTATTAAGGGATATGCTGGTGAAAATTTTCAGACAAATCGCCCAATTAATCGCTATGAATTTGCAACCTTATTGAATGCCGTACTATTGCATATCAATGAATTACAGAATGCTCAAGTTATGAGTTTACCAACACAAAAAGAATTAGAGACTCTGCAAAGATTACAAGAGGAATTTGCCAAAGAATTAGCTACCATTAGCAAGAAAGTAGATAGAGCAGAGGAAATAATTGCCCAAAGATTTTCTACAACTACTAAATTATCAGGAAGAGTACAATTTGTCGCCACTGCTGTAGGTAGAGGCAAGAAAGCTGATAATAGTGGAGAAGCCACGGACAGCAATATTACTTTTAGCAATAGTATCAGGTTAAATTTTGATGCCAGCTTTAATGGTAAAGACAGGCTCAGAATCGGTTTGAGAAGTCGTAATATCCCATCAACAGCAAAAGCCACGGGAACGGATATGGCGCGTTTAAGTACTCGGGGCGATAATGGCAACAATATAGAAGTAAGTAAGATAGAATATCGCTTCCCTGTGGGCAAAAAAGCTAGAGTTTCCATTGCTACCAAAGGTGCTGGTTTTACGAATGTGGCTGACACCCTCAATCCATTTTTAGATAACAGTAGTAAGGGTGCAATTTCTCGTTTTGGACGGCGTAACCCCATCTATCGCCAAGGAGGAGGGGCAGGAATTGGGATTGAATATGAACTCAGCGATCGCTTGAACCTGGGTATTGCTTATAATGCAGATGATGCAGATGAACCAGACACTGGGTTAGGTAATTCAGATTACGGAATAATTGCCCAGTTGACTTTTACACCTAGCAAGAAAGCAAAAATAGGTTTAACTTACGTACATTCCCATAACAATATTAAGACTAGGACAGGTAGCGAAGGTGCCAACGATCCCTTTGATAATGCCAGTGAAGCAATTAGTGCCAACTCCCTAGGGTTACAGGGAACATTTTCTGTGAGTCGTAACCTCACTTTGTCCAGTTGGCTGGGGTACACCAGAGCTACAGCTAAAGATTTGCCTAATAACCCGACTGCAACTATTTTTAATTGGGCTGTTACCCTAGCATTAACCAATTTGGGTAGAGAAGGGAGTGTAGCTGGTATTGTTATTGGTCAACCACCAAAATTAATAGATAATGAATATCAAGTTGCAGGTGAAACAAATACAGACCAAGATACGTCTCTACATTTAGAAGCTTTCTATACGTTTCCGATTAACGATTCCATTTCTATTACCCCCGGCATATTGATAATTACCAATCCGGAGCATAACAGCAGTAATGACACTATTTATATAGGTACCCTGCGGACAACTTTTAGCTTTTAACTGCGCCTAAATGAGTAGTTATTCGTTCTATTAGCTGTTTAAATCGAAATGGTTTGGTCATATAGTCATTGGCTCCAGATGCCATAGCCACTTTTCTATCCTTATCATCTGTATGAGCAGTAACCACAATAATCGGGAAAGTTTTTCCTTGGTTTCGTAACTCTTTGAGAACTGTCAAACCATCTTTTACAGGTAGACCCAAATCCAACAGCAATAAGTCAAATTTATTACTTGCGACCTTATCTATAGCAAGATTGCCATCTTCAGCTATTTGAGTTTCAAAGCCATGTTTTCGCAATCCTTTGTCTACAAAGGCAGCAAGTCGCGCTTCATCTTCAACGATTAAAATTTGTTTCATGTTATATACATCTGCCAAATAAATTTAAATCTTAAAAATTGCAACTAAATTAAACCTCGTCTATTTTGAAAACTTTAGTTTTGTAACATAAATTGGGGATTCTTTCTTAATGTCGCAATGACACATCAGAATAATTATCAATAAACTCCATATTTCAACATGGACAAGGTTTAGATATCTAATTCTTCTCTATCAAGGTGTATAAATATACATCAATCATATGTAAAATTATTTTGTATCTATTTTTACAAGTATTTTATATAACTTTTAGCCCTTAAGGTTCGAGAGTCAATATGTATTACTTATGATTACTATAGGCAAAGATTGTTGGTATGGTTGTGCATTATGTTTCACCATATTTATTTGGTGATAAATAATTATGCTTACTCTAGCAAGAATTTCGTAGAAATAAGATGAGAATTTTTTCATCTACGCAAACGATAACCCATACCTCTGACAGTTTCAATCAGTTTGTTACCAAGCTTTTTACGTAGATAACCCACATAAACATCCACAATATTAGAGCCAGGATCGTAGTCATAACCCCAAACTCTATCTAATAATTGTTCCCGACTCAAAACTTGACCTGGGTGACGAAAAAAAGTTTCGGCTAAAGTAAATTCACGGGCAGGTAAATCAATAATGCGTACACCTGAGGGGTTGCCGAAGGCATCACCAACTTTCACTTTGCGGGTACGTAAATCCAGCACCACATTACCAGCTTTGAGTGTTGATTCCTCTTGAGTAGCAGCTATATTGGGGTTTCGCAGTCTGAGCTTGATCCTGGCTAAAAGTTCTTCAAAGCGGAAGGGTTTGGTCATGTAATCGTCCGCACCACCTTCTAGTCCTGCCAATTTATCATCAATATCATCACGGGCAGTAAGGATAATCACAGGTAAATTCTCTCCCTGTCCCCGAATTTCTGTCAAAACTTCCAAACCATCTTTACCAGGTAGTCCCAAATCGAGAATCAGCAGGTCAAAACCGTTACCCACAGCTAGGCTTAATGTCTCCTCTGCATCTACAGCAATTGTGGGAGTAAATCCATTTGCCTGTAGTCCCTTAGCAACAAAGGAGGCTATGCGCGGCTCATCTTCTGCAATTAAAATCTGGGTCATTGGATTTTAGATTTTAGATTTTGGAAAACAGATAATCCGTTGTTTATCTTGGATTTTAAAATTGGTATCAATGATTTTGAGAATATGATGGAGTACGCTGAATGGGTGTTTTTGTTAAGATTGTACAACCTGCATCAAAAGTGTATCTAATGAACTCGAATTACTAATTACTTATTACTTACTTTTTCGGGCTCTCCCTGCTCCCCTTGTCCTCTCAATTACTCAAATGACTGGATTCCCAGGGTATGAATATAGTAAATACTGAACCTTGACCCAATTCACTTTGGAGCTTAACCCCACCATTATGGGCTTCAGCAATTGCCTTGACGATTGATAATCCCAAACCAGCACCTCCGGAACGACGACGACTATTAGTTGCCCGTGCAAAACGTTCAAAAACTTTTGTGCGATCGCTTTTTGCAATGCCTTCTCCTGTATCCCTTACCCAAAAACGAACTAGATTGTTATCTATTGAGCTACCAATGGCGATTGTATCTTCGGGTTGGGTATGCTGGGTTGCATTTTGTGCCAAATTCATCACAGCTTGAGTCAGGCGTTGACGATCTAGCACTATCATACCCTCAGCGATCGCATCTAAACACCAGTTGCGATCAGCTAAGGCTTTGGCTTTAGCAAACAATTCCTGGGTTGTAGCGGTTAAATCCACAGTTTCTAATTGCAAAAAGTCTGGTCTTTCTGCCTTAGCCAAAAGGATTAAATCCTCTACAAATCTATTCATCCGGTCTAATTCATCCAGAACTAGGTCTACTGTTTCCTGTCGCTCTTGGGGATCATCACCCATGAGTTCCAAATGTCCCCGGATAATAGTTATAGGGGTGCGGAGTTCATGTCCAGCATCATTAATAAATTTTCGTTGAGTGCGAAAGGCTACTTGCAACCTATTCATCATGTCATTAAAGGTGGTAGCTAATTCCGCGATTTCCCCACTTCCCTGCACTGGTATACGTTTACTCAAATCAGATTCACTAATAGAGCGTGTGGTTGCACTCAGCACCCGCAATGGAGCCAGTACCCGAGCAGAGGCTATCCAAGCAAGTATCACAGCTAAAACTAAAACTCCACCACTTACCTGAATAATTGTTTGTATAGCTTCTAGGGCTTCTTCCCGTTCTCCGGCTACAGTGTGAGCTACCACAAATACCCCCAACACCTTACCATCCACCATCACGGTTTGAGTGTTGTAAATAATTCCACCAATTTCACTTTCGGGAATCTCTAATTTTCGTGTGGTGGGACGAGTTTTTTCTGCCCACCTTTGCATTAACTCCGTATCTTTCTGAAGTTCTGGAGGTCTAGCTCTGGGGCTAGATTTAAAGAATTTTCTATTCACAAACGTGATTAGAAAAGTGTCATCTTCAACGATTTGTTGTCTTAAAAATTCATTGAAAAACTTTTTAAGTTCTTTTGTGGAGGATGGAGGTTTAGCTCGACCATCTAGCTGGTTCAGCACATTGGCTATTTCTTGATCTGGTGGTTGATAGGTACTGGGATTACCAATCAATTTGTTAAATACCAACATCTTCTTTACCAACTCCCTACGCACCCTTGCATCGACCCGTTGATATAGGAGATGGCGGAATACAGGTACGGATACCGCAAAAATAAAGATGATAATCGCAACATACCAAAGGAGAATACGGGTGCGAGCTGCCCAAAAAAACCCTTTTTTAAATGGAGATAGCTCTTGAGAAGTTTGCTCCTGCTCTGGTTGAGATAATATTTGCTGGCTAATTTGTAAAAATTTCATTTCCAAATTTGGAAAACATCTTTAAGATTAATTTAGGTAGGATACAAGCCTGTTACCAATAGAATCCCTTGTGTTAATTCCTATCTTAAATAACTAAGTAACTCTATTGTAAATTGACTCATGCATTTCTCGTCAGCAAGATAATCTTTTTACCAAGAAACCCAGCAATCTGACGAGTATATCGACTTAGAGGATGTTTGGAAAGTCAAAAAAAGCTCAAGTAACGATATTCTGTCAGTAGATAAAAATGCGACAGCGTTACAAGAGCCATGACTAAATCATACCCAACAGACCTTACAGATGAGCAATGGGATTTATTATCATCTCTGATTCCAAAGGAAAACCTAGGTTGCCGTCCTCGTTGTGTTGACTTACGTGCAGTCATGAGTGCTATATTCTATATTCTTTGTGCAGGTTGTGCATGGCGTATGTTGCCCCATGACTTCCCTAAATGGCAAACAGTGTACTATTACTTCCGAAAATGGCGTATGGATGGCACATGGGAACATATGAACCATAAGCTTCAACAATGGGTGCGTGTGATGGAAGACCGTGAACCGAACCCAAGTGCTGCAATTGTTGATTGTCAATCTGTAGAGAATGGAACAATGGTATCCCAAGCTGTTGGTTTTGACTCTGGGAAATTGGTCAAGGGACGTAAGCGACATTTACTTGTTGACACACTTGGATTGGTTCTAATGGTTGTAGTTACTTCGGCTTATGAATCCGACAGAGCAGGAGCGAAACAGTTATTTGCCCAAGCGAAGAATAGAATTAGCTCACGCCTAAATCGTCTGGTGTTGATTTGGGTTGATGCTGGGTATCAAGGTCAAGGATTCATGAAATGGGTGATGGACACCTATCATTGGATTTTGGAGGTTGTACGTCGTCCCACTGATACTAAAGGTTTTGTTCTTCTCCCTAGGCGTTGGGTTGTGGAGCGTAGTTTTGGTTGGTTTAATTGGTGTCGTAGATTGAGTAAAGACTACGAAATTTTACCCCAGACCCATGAAACATTTGTACAGGTAGCAATGATTCGGTTAATGCTTAGAGGATGTTTGAAAAGTATTGTTATTAACATTAAAATCTAGGAAACCTAACCCCCCTATCCCCCCTTCCCTACAAGAGAATGGGGGTTTCAAAGCCTCTCTCCTACTAGGAGAGAGGTTTACCAGAGAGGTTTTAAG
>JASJDS010000166.1 GCA_030065055.1 Calothrix sp. MO_192.B10 | reverse complement strand
TGAAACTTGTCCTTGCTGATATCGAAGAGGAGGCACTTCTGTCAGCTGAAGCAGAGCTCAAGTCTGCTGGGGGACGTGTCATTTCTGTAGTTACTGATGTTTCGCAGAGAAATGATATCGAGTTACTCGCGCAAAAAACTCTGGAAGCATTTGGAGTTGTTCATTTGTTGTGCAATAACGCTGGAGTTGCAGCTGGCACGACAGCCTGGGAAACCACATTCAAGGAGTGGAAATGGACGCTCGGTGTGAATCTATGGGGGGTCATTCATGGCATTCAGACATTTGTCCCGATCATGCTTGAACAAGATATTGAGAGCTATATCGTCAACACAGCATCTCTCGCAGGTTTGTTATCATACTTCCCTTCTGTCGCGTATCATGCGTCGAAACATGCCGTTATCGCCATCTCTGAGAAGCTGTATTATGACCTGGGGGAAAATGGCGGCAAAATTAGCGTTTCTGTATTGTGTCCGGGTTTGGTGAACACCCGAATTCTGGATGCAGAAAGAAATCGCCCCGTAGAACTTCAAGAGGATACCCCAGATCGTGCCATAACGCCTGAAATGGAGATACTCTTGAAAAAGATTCGACAGGCCACCGAAACTGGGATGTCGCCAGATGAAGTCGCCGACCAGATGTTCCGATCTATTATGGAGAAACAGTTTTACATACTTACGCATCCTGAGGCTATTCCCGTTGTGCAAGCTCGAATGGAGGCCATTATTCAAGGAAAGAATCCACTACCTTTACGCGAATTTCTCACACAACTCGGCTTAGATGCATGAATAAGGAAGTTGCGGAGCCCCAGGAGCCGGTAAAGTGTAATGCGATCGCGCCAGCGCTGACTTGTCAGTTCGCACATTGCCGTAGGCTGGGTTGACGTAAGGAAACCCAGCATTTGCTTCTGCTCAAAACTATGACCGGAAAGACGCGCCCGCAAGCCCCTGGCTTTAGACATGGGGATAAGGGCGCAGGGGGTTTCAACCCCCGTGTTTTTATGATATTCTACTTTTGATACCCGATACCCCAGTATCAAAATGTTTATCTACGAATTCAAGGTCTACCCCAAAGCCTCACAGATAGTCGCCATTGAAGAAGCTATTAGAACGGCTCAGTTTGTCCGTAATAAGGTGCTTCGTTTTTGGATGGACAATCGGGGCGTTGGAAAAACCGAGATGTTTAGATATAACACCCTACTGAGGAAAGAGTTTAAGTTTGTAGACGATTTGAATTCTCATGCTTGCCAAACTGCTGTTGAAAGAGTTTTAAGAGCAGTCAATCGCTTTTACGACAACTGTAAGAAACAGATACCTGGCAAGAAGGGGTATCCAAAGTTTAAAAAACACTCTCGCTCAGTAGAATACAAAGTATCGGGGTGGAAATTATCGGACTCTAGGAAACATATTGCTTTCATTGATAAAAAGGGTATAGGCAATCTGAAGTTGATCGGTTCTAGAGATTTGAATTTCTACCAAATAAATCAAATCAAAAGAGTCAGAATACTGCGTCGTGCCGATGGGTATTACGTACAGTTCTCAGTCCAACTAGATCCTAGAGATACAGTTGAACCTATAATCCCTAGTCAAAAAGCTGTAGGTGTTGATTTAGGTATCAAGTATTTCTTTGCTGATAGCTTGGGAAATATAGAACCTAACCCACAGTTCTACCGTCGAGGCGAACAACAATTAAACCGCCTCAATAGAAAGAAGTCTAAAAAATTCCGTAGAGGAAAACCCCAGTCCAAAAACTATCATAGAGCTAGACGCAGAGGTGCAATTAAACATTTAAAAGTAAGTAGGCAGCGAGAAGAGTTCGCTAAGAGAGTAGCACTCCGTTTAATCAAGTCCAACGACTTAGTAGCCTATGAAGATTTAAATGTAAAAGGCATGGTTAAAAATCGACGTTTATCCAAATCTATTAGTGATGCGGGTTGGTCAACTTTTCGCCGTTGGCTGGAGTATTTTGGCTATAAATACGGGAAGGTAACTATTGCAGTTGCTCCTCATAACACCAGTCAAAATTGTTCTAATTGTGGCGAAAAAGTGCAGAAGTCTCTATCTACTAGAACTCACGTTTGCCCCCATTGTAATTATGTGGAAGATAGGGACATTAATGCAGCGATCAACATTTTGCAGAAAGGACTAAGTACCCAGGGGCACTGGGAATCTTATAAGCTTGGGGAGTTCGACCCTCTGGCGCTTGTTGGAGCAATCCTGCTCAGTTAAGGTCGGTCTGTGAACCAAGAATCCCCTGCCTTTAACGAACGGAACGCAGTGAAGTGAGTGGAGGCATGGGGAGTGTCAATGTTTCTTCCACTGTAAAAGTCAATTTCCTATCATTGAATTAATCTTGCCAAGATTCTGCCAGTTTCTTTGACTTCCTCACAAGAACCTCATCTTTTACGTCTACTCTGAAGAGGGGGAGACATACGCTTTAGTCAATAACCTCTCCAAACCTTAACATTTCTCTTGTGGATATTTGGAGATATTTGAAAAGTTTTGGTAAGAAAATTATTTAATAGTAACGCCTCGCATAGGAGACGGAATATGAACATTGGGTTTCTTCTGTGGTACGCACCGGACACCAATTTTAGGCACGCCGCCAATCGTCATTTACCGGCGCATTTTCCGGACAGGTCAGAGCAAGTCTGGCGCTCAACGCGCACCTGGCAATCCCGGTTGGTGCCGAGCCGCCCCCGCTATAGCGCCAGCGTAAACTTCTTGATGCGATATATGGAGTGGAGTTGCGCCCTCTATCGCGCCGCGCAGGAACACGGCATGAGCCAAGCCGAGGCCGGCGCGCTTGTCGAGACGGTCATGTCGGACGTTTATCAACCCGTGATGGCTGCCGTGTTCAAACTTTCGCGGCTCCGCAGCGCCAACCGGGAAACCAGGGTCAAATGGCTGTTCGGTATGCTAACCCGGTACTTCTTCTCCTCTCCGTTCGTTCATCGGCATCTCCCCTCGGAGACAGGCGTTTCGTTTGACGTGACCCTTTGTCCGCAAGCCGACTACTTTAAGGAGCAAGGCGTTCCCGAACTCACCCCGCATGCAGGGTGTAACCTGGACCACCTTTTGGCGCGAGAATGTGGCGTTGAGTTGGTGCGTACACAAACCATCGCGGATGGTTCCGAGTATTGCGACTTCAGATGGAAATTCCCGGCATCGGGGGAGGAGGTTACAGTTAAGAATTCTGATTCCCGCGTCCGTTAACCTTGCCCGAACGTACCATGTCGATCAAGTCGCGGCAGACCCGATCGCTCAATCCTCCTTGCTTAACTGGACGAGCGAGAGAACCTGTTTGCAATGGCAAGGGCTGAAATTAAAAGTTTAGTAGAAACCACTCTGAAACTGACTTTACTCCATCACGGTTCACTGAAAGAACCACGTTTACCTATGCCAATTTTCGGTTCCGATCGCATCGCTTACCGTCGCTTACAAGGAATTTATCCTAGTTTACTTGATGGCGATCGCCAATTTTGGTTGTAGAAGTCTAAATAACTTTTTGATAATATTTTTATACTTAAGTTACACAAAATAAAGTTAATTAATGTTTTTAAATCTACCTGTATCTTTATCTTAACAAACAAGACAAAATCAAGTATTTCCCCCCAAATTCCTACTAACATTAATATTAAGGGTTTAGTGTAGGTGCTGGTTGTGAACTCAAAACAAGCAAAAGTATTTATCACCCGTCGCCTTCCTGTAGAATTAGCAAAATTAGAACAAATTGCTAAAATTGAAATCTGGGAAGAACGCCAACCTCCTCCAGAACAAATTTTACTGGAAAAAGCACGGTCGGCTAATGGCATTATCTGTTTATTAACCGATCCCATAGATAAAAGACTGATAGAATCGGCAACTGATTTAAAAGTAATTAGCCAAATGGCTGTGGGTTACGACAATATAGATATTGCCACAGCTACGGCAAAAATGATTCCTGTGGGTCATACCCCAGGAGTATTAACGGATACCACTGCTGATTTTACTTGGGCATTATTAATGACAGCTGCCCGAAGATTGTTGGAGGCAGATAGGTTTACCCGTAGTGGCTTGTGGAAAACTTGGGAACCGGATTTGTTACTGGGAGCTAGTATTACCGGCGCGACCTTGGGAATTATTGGTTTTGGGCGGATTGGTCAAGCGATCGCTCGTCGTGCCCAAGGCTTTGATATGCGAATTTTATACACCGGTAAGAATAGGTCGGATCTACACTTAGAAAACACTTTGGGTGTGGATTTTGTCTCTTTAGAACGCTTGTTAGAGGAATCAGATTTTGTCACAATTCACACACCACTGTCTAGGGATACTTACCACCTATTGAGCGATCGCCAGTTTGAATTGATGAAGCCTGATGCTATTTTAATCAACACAGCACGGGGAGCAGTTGTAGATCCAAAAGCTTTATATCGTGCTTTGAGCAAAGGTCAAATTGCGGGTGCAGCTTTGGATGTTACGGAACCAGAGCCACTTCCCAGCGATAGCCCACTACTAACCTTGGATAACTTAATTATTACCCCCCATATTGCCAGTGCTAGCCGCCAAACGAGGGAGAAAATGGCAAATATGGCAATTGAAAATTTGATTGCTGGATTAAACGGCGATCGCTTACCCTATTGTGTAAATCCGGAGGTTTATCATTAAGGAAGAAAAGGTTGCAAGGATTGACGGTTCCATGTAGAAAAAACAAACAGTTTTATCATTATTTCAAGCCCCTGGCTTTAGACATGGGGTCAGTCGGTAAATCCAAAATATACAACGGACAAAGGACTATGTGTTTTTCAAAATCCAAAATCCAAAAACACGACCTTTGCGAGTTGTCTGTTTTACAAGGGTTGTTTCGTTGGGAGAGTGCCAAGTTTCGACATCGCCTAAATCAAACCGCTCACCGTATTTTTTGGAAACCCACGTTTTTTATTTAACTCTGTGAAGTACCCACAGACTCCGCTTACGCTACATCTGGGGCTAAGCGCTGACGCGCACGCTCCGCGCTAAGCGGAGCTATGCCGTAGGCTTTACGCGTCTCACTCGCCGTCGCCACGTTGGGGACACCACAAAGGTATTCGGGACTCAACCCGATAATGGTCTTACACAGCGTCTCTGGCATTTCTGCCTTTATCCCCTTGGTGGGGGAACCCGCGCAGCTGCCCGCCTCCCGCAGGCAGTTTGATTTATTTTACGCACAACACAGTTTGGTGTCATTCCTTACGGCTATAGCCTGCCAGTGACCGTGTTCCTTTCCTGAACTCTGCCGAGTACATACTTGTATACCCAAAGGGTGGCCTCTTAGTCAGTCAGGTGGGTCAGCAACCAGAGCTATTTTCCCATAAATTCGTTATGAGTTCAAGTCTGTGCCCTTGCTCTCATCCCCCGGTGGAGTCTTCGGAACCGGGGGACTTCCCGCAAGGAGTGTTAAAAAAGGAACTGACGTTTAGTAAAAGCAGTATCTGCCACCAATACAGATGGTTTTTTATACCAAGGGAGTGATGAATCTGAAGTCCAAAATTATTATTGAGCGGGATTAAATGGTAAAGAGGAGTGATGCAAATCAATCATCAGCTTGCCATCTTTGTTTCTACGGTAACCAAAGGTATATTCGACTTTGGTTTCTTTACCTGTATTGGCATCAGTAAAATAGTAGTTTCCCATTGTTACCGCATCGTTACAACCAAGGCTGATTCCTGCGTTTTCAAACCTGACTTTACTCCAAGGTTGCAGAGCAAATCCTTGGTCTTCTGGAACAATACCTTTAACAAAATAGGATACTGCCTGCGCTTCTGTTAAACGAAATTGCCTCTGTGCTGCTTTTGTGGGTTTAAATAAAACTGTTCCTTCGTCGTAACCGTATAAGTTATCGACAGTATTCGCTGCTAAGGCTTTGTAATTTCCTCCGTTTTTGTATGCTTTTCCAATGGCTACAATTGCTTTTGCCCAAGTCTCTTGAGCATCCATCACATCTTTGCGGCTAATACAGTTATTCGCAGTTTTGGTATCTGAATCTTGAGCTAAAGTTGTATTCTCTAAATTAGCAGTCGCAGCTAAAATACTTCCTGTTATTATTACACCAACCAATGCTGTCAATTTTTTTAATCTCATTCTCTTTTTTTTTAATGTACATACAACATACAAAATTACTATTGAATGTGATCGCAACTTGTTCGGGAATAACTTAGAGAGCAAATAATTTACAGAACTCCACAAAAAAGATGATCCAATCTTGTGGTGTAGGCATCTTGCCTGCTAATAATGATGAAAGATGGGCATTGCCCACCCTACAATCAAAACTAAACCGAACTCAGCTGTTTTTCTGCCACAGTTCCAGGATTCGCCTCAGCACTATCAGCCTCGGAAGGTGGAACCACCTGCCAGAATTTAGGTAAGTACTCTTGCCAATTTTCTAGAATCTGCTTACCCTTAGCCGAACCAGTCCGCTCTACATGGGCTGTAATTAACTCTTTGAGTTGTTGCTCACCAGCTGCGGTACTTACCCTTTGGATAGTGACAATTTCCCGGTTAACTGACTCAGGGAAACTCCCCTCTTCATCTAAGAAGTAAGCCAATCCACCAGTCATACCCGCACCAACGTTACGTCCCACTTTACCCAGGACGACAATCACACCACCAGTCATGTATTCGCAGCAGTGATCCCCTGCACCTTCAATTACCGCCGTCCCTTTGGAGTTCCGCACAGCAAACCGTTCGCCAGCTAATCCATTGGCAAACAATACGCCACCAGTTGCACCATAGAGACAGGTATTACCCACAATCACGTTTTCTGAGGGTTCATAACTACCATCTGTGGGGGGTTTAATGATGATTTCACCACCGTTCATCCCCTTACCAACATAATCGTTGGCTTCTCCTTCCAAGGTAAGCACCATACAGGGGAGGTTGAAGGCTCCAAAACTTTGCCCCACACTACCCAGGAAGTTGAGGTTAATTTTGCCTGCAAAGCCATTATTACCATACTGGGAAGCAATTACCCCTGCTAATCTAGCTCCAACGGTTCGGTCTGTATTTACCACCTTAACTGTTTTAGCTACCCTTGATTGTCCACGAATGGCAGCCTTAATTTCAGCATCAGCAAGTAATTGGTCATCTATAACTGCACCATTACTATGTACTTCTTCATGGACTAACCAACTGCGGTCTACTTTAGTATCGGGTAATTTCAGCAAACAATCTAGGTTCAGGGATTGGGTTTTGGTTAATTTTGCTGACTCACGGGTGGCTAATAAATCTGCCCTTCCCATCACCTCTGTCAGGGAACGATAACCCAATTTGGCTAATAATGCCCGTACTTCCTCGGCAATGAAGTAGAAGAAATTAACAACGTGTTCTGGAACACCAGTAAACCGTCGCCGCAATTCCTCTTTCTGGGAAGCCACACCCACGGGACAGTTGTTGGTATGGCAAATCCGCGCCATAATACAGCCTTCAGCAATCATGGCAATGGAACCAAAGCCAAATTCCTCTGCTCCCATCAACGCGCCCATGAGGACATCCCAGCCGCTCTTGAGTCCCCCATCTACCCGGAGGATAACGCGATCGCGCAGTCCATTTTCCATCAATACCCGATGCACTTCTGTCAATCCGAGCTCCCACGGAGAACCAGCGTGTTTAATAGAACTCAGGGGCGAGGCTCCCGTACCGCCATCATGACCGGAAATTTGGATAATATCGGCGTTGGCTTTGGCCACCCCAGCAGCAATTGTACCAATGCCAATTTCCGCCACCAATTTCACCGACACCTGAGCTTTGGGGTTAATTTGATGCAGGTCAAAAATTAACTGTGCCAAATCCTCAATGGAATAAATATCATGGTGGGGTGGAGGAGAAATTAAGGTAACTCCCGGCTTAGAACGCCTTAAACCGGCGATGTAGGGGCTGACTTTCTTACCAGGCAATTGCCCGCCCTCACCGGGTTTAGCACCTTGGGCGACTTTAATTTCTATCTGTCTGCCACTCATCAAGTATTCGGGAGTTACCCCAAACCGTCCTGATGCTACTTGCTTGATGGCACTACAGGCGGTGTCCCCATTCCGCAGTCCTTTGAGGTGGGGTAGGGTTGCAGATTTACCAGATGCATCCACGTCATCCAGAATCTTGTAACGTACCGGATCTTCTCCCCCTTCCCCGGAGTTAGATTTACCACCGATGCGGTTCATGGCGATCGCTAGGGTTTCATGTGCTTCTCTTGACAATGCCCCTAGGGACATTCCCCCAGTACAGAACCGTTTGGCAATATCACTAACTGATTCTACCTCTTCAATGGGAATGGGGGTGCGATCGCTCTGGAAGTCCAGTAAATCCCGCAGTGCTGTAACCGGTCTACCCTGCAAATATTGCTTGTAAACTTCGTAGTGGTCATAGTTTTTCCCATCTATGGCTTTATGCAGAGCTTTTGCCATTTCCGGGCTATTCATGTGGTATTCACCACCACGGCGGTACTGAACAAAGCCCAAGTTTTCCAATTTGGTCAGGCTCAGTTCTGGGAAGGCTTTGCTATGGAAAGACAGTACTTCCTGGGCCAAATCGCTGACACTCAGCCCACCCACACGGGAAGTTGTACCACAGAATCCCAACTCTAATAAATCCCCACCAATGCCAATGGCTTCAAAAATCTGGGCGGCTTGATAGCTGGAAAGGAGAGAAATCCCCATCTTGGAAAGAATTTTCAACAAGCCAGCTTCCACCGCTTGGCGATAATTAGCTAAAGCCTTATCTAGGCTCATGGCAGCAATTTTACCACGCTCCATGAACTGTTGGGTCTTGGGGTCAGACCACCATACCCGCACGGTATCTAGTGCCATATACGGACAAACCGCCGTTGCACCGTAGCCAATTAAACAAGCAAAGTGGTGGGTACTCCAACATTGAGCCGTATTTACCACCAATGATGCCTGCATCCGTAAACCTTGGCGAATGAGGTAATGGTGAACCGCACCCACTGCCAGCAAAGGAGGTATGTAACTATACTCAGTGTTAATTCCTTCTCCTTCTTGGTCAGATAAGATGAGAATCTTAGCACCAGCACGTACAGATTCCGCCGCTTGTGCCTGTAATTTTTCCACCGCCACTTTCAAGCCTTGGGGACCAGCAGCAATGGGGAACAGGGTGGATAACTTGGCAGTAGCATAACCAGATTTCTCAATTGCTGCTAATTCTGCTTCCGTCAACACTGGGGAATCAGACTTAATTCTATGGGCATATTCGGCTTTGGGTGCTAATAAATTACCCCTTTCCCCCAACTCTACGCTCAAAGACATCACCAATTTTTCCCGCAAGGGGTCAATAGCTGGATTTGTCACCTGAGCAAAACGCTGTTTGAAGTAGTTGTATAGCAGGTGAGGCTTATCTGACAATACTGCCAAAGGAATATCATCACCCATGCAGAAAGTCGGTTCTTTCCCATCCATTGCCATGGGCTGAATCACCATTTCTACATCTTCTGTGGTATAGCCAAAGGCGATTTGCTCCCGTAATAAACTTTGTCTGTCCAGGGTTTTAGTAGAACCCTTGCCATTCCCATTCCCATTACCATTAGTCGCCACCGACGAACTACCAACTAAATCTTTGAGTTGTTGACGGTGCTGCTGTAACCACTGTCCATAGGGTTGACTTTTAGCAATGCGCTGCTTAATTTCCCAATTCTTCAGCACTTCTTGGGACTCTAAATCCACCGCAATCATTTGCCCAGGACCAAGTCTACCCTTTTCCACAATCTTGGATTCAGGGAAATTCACCACACCTGCTTCCGAAGCGACGACAATATAATCATCTTCGGTAATGCAGTAACGAGCGGGTCTTAAACCATTTCTATCTAAAGTCGCCCCTACTTTGCGTCCATCGCTAAATACCAACAGTGCTGGACCATCCCAAGCTTCTTGCAAACCACTGTAGTATTCGTAGAAGTCAACAATCTCTGGATATTTTTGCAGCTTTGGCTGATTCTTATAAGCCTCTGGAACCATAATCATCAGAGCTTCCAAGGGGCTGCGTCCAGAACGCACCATCAACTCCAATGCATTATCTAAATTAGCGGAGTCGCTATTGTTGATATTGACAAAAGGCTTCAACTCTTGCAGTCTATCTTCCCAAATTGGATGGTTGAGAGTTGATTCCCGCGCGCTCATCCAATTAATGTTACCCAACAGGGTATTGATTTCCCCGTTATGACCCAATAATCGCATGGGTTGGGCTAGGGGCCATTTGGGCATGGTATTGGTGCTAAAACGGCGATGGTATACCGCAAAGCTACTTGTGTATGCAGGATTCTGCAAATCTCGATAAAAGTCTCCCAATACAGCCGATCGCACCATGCCTTTATAGACAATTGTCCGGCTAGATAGGGAGCAGACATAAAATTCCTCGGCACAGCTGTCTGTCTGCTGGCGCATGGCTTTGACTATACGACGGCGAGTAATATACAGCTGCCGTTCTAGCTCGTCACCGCTTTTATCTTCAGAAATGAGAAATACTTGCTCGATTTGAGGCTGATTTTCCTTTGCCTGCACCCCTAAAACACTGGGCTGTACAGGTACTTCTCGCCAACCCAATACCCTCAATTTCTCTGAATTGGCAACTTCCTCAAATACACCCTTGGCATTCTTTGCCCCTTGGGGATCGCGGGGTAAAAATATCATCCCCACCGCCATGGCACCGCTAGGGGTAATTTCTATGCCCCTTCCTGCTAAATCCTGCTGCAACAACTCCCACGGGATAGCCGTTAATACACCCGCTCCATCACCAGAATCGCGATCGGCACTACAGCCACCCCGATGTTCTAAACAAGTCAAAGCCATCAAGGATTTAGTCACTATATCGTGACTAGCATGATTCTGACGATGGGCAATAAATCCTACTCCACAGGCATCTCTTTCTTCTACTAGCCACCTTTGCCCCTGGTAGGTATTTATAGAATCATTATCCTTCTGGTGTTGATTCATTCCTTTGTTATTCATAGGCTATCCCTGACATTTGGAGTTATGTTTGTTGCCAATTATTTGTGAGAAATTTTTCTAAATACAGATACGGAGAAATCCAGAATACTTGAAATTGAGTCAAAAAAAATTCTAACTGCGAGCACTTTTTACTCCCGTGTTAAAATTATGCAGCTTTTTTATGTGTTTGTTCTTAGTCAAGTAAATTACATTTTGCCCTAAAAGCTTGTTATTCCTGAACAAAAACTATTTATTTCTCCAATCTCTCGTGTCCATTGTTACCTTGCTAATTCGGGTATGAAATATTCTTTGGGCACTACTAAATTGTTGCTTAATTGAAGCAAAAAGCTCACTAAACATTTACAGCTCAAAAGGACTAGAATTTTTCTGATTTATCAACAAAATCAGCGTATTACACTATATACCCATTTGACAATTCCCAAAAATATTTATTTTTTCTTTGCAAGTTGTTATGACTACCCGTTGCCACGAGTGTTACTAATCACCAGCCATAAATTTGATTAGAAACTATCGCCACAGATCAAGGTGAGTTGCAATTATATTTCAATCGCCAAGACTTTAGGTGGGTTTAAACTGACTTTTTGTTTGATTGAAAACTTCTAATTGCAAGGGACTTGCCTAGATAATGGTTGCTGGCTGCAATGCAGAGACAACAATCCAATATAAATCATATCATATTTTAACCAGAAAAAATTATGGTTTAGTTTATTTATCCAATGAGAAAAACTCTACAGGCAATTGATGGTTGATAGTTGTTAGTTGTTAGTTGTTAGTTGATGGTTGATGGTTGATGGTTGACAGTCTTCTCTCCTTCCCTCCTTCCCTCCTTCTCTCCTTCCCTCCTTCCCTCCATCACTCCTTCCCTCCTTCCCTCCTTCCCTCCTTCCCTCCTTCCCTCCATCACTCCTTCCCTCCATCACTCCTTCCCTCCCCCACTCCTCCACAGATGGGAACATCCATTGATGTTTTCGGAACAGATATAAGTAATATGACTAGTAATTTATGGTAAAAAAGCCATACTTTTGCCTTTAGCAATATGGTGGTGTAATGGTTCGCAGTTGCAATTTTTCTTTCCAGTTGACTCAAGCTTTAATATCTCCCATTTTGGCTACAGTATTGGGTTTGACAGCTACCAGTGTTGTCAATGCCCAACAGTCTAACGAGCCATCTGTAAAGCCAGGAGCATTTTTATCAGGTCAACAAATCTCTCTCAATGGTCGTACCTTACCTGGTGCTTGGCTACAGCAAAAGAGTAAAACTTTAGGTGTAAAAACTTACCTTAGCGATGGCATATTAAGGGAAATATTGGGAGTAGATTTTCGCAATAACTTTAATCCCCAAAGACAACCCATACAGTGGTTCTCACCCGCAACCAGACTGCAAAGTCTAGCTAGCTTGTTAACTGGTGGCTATCGCTATCTTGATGTGACAAATTTTATTAAGACTGCGGGATGGCAAATACAAACCCAAGGCAATACCCTGTTTATTTCCACACCCACGGCTAAAATCACAGCCATTAATCAATTACCAACCCCCACATTTAGAACAGTTACCATCAACTTAGATCGTCCCAGTCCTTGGCAATTGAGACAAGAGTTACCAGTTAAGAAAAAGCCTGCTAAAACCCCATCTTCAGATCCAGATGATATTATCCTCAAACCAACTACACCACCCAATCGGGATTGGACAATTACCTTAGATAGTATTGCCGATCCCGTTTTGGTTCAACGTTATACCCCCACACCAGAACCACCATTACTACCCAATTCCTTAAAACAATTAACACCAGAATTCACATCACCAACCCCCCCCACACCCGAACCACTCATCAAAGCAGTAAAAGTAGTTAAAAATCAAACATTTGTTACTTTGAGCGTTCCCTTTGGTTTTGCTCCCAGAGTTATCACCGCCAATAATCCCCACAAATTGAAAATAGAAATTCGCCCAGATGCACTAGTCACGAAAAATATTGCTTGGGCGAGGGGAATTCGCTGGCGACAACAGTGGGTAACTTTGGGCACAGAGCGTTTCCCCATTGTTTCCATAGAATTAGATCCCCGTACCTCTGGATTGCAACTCAGACCCTTTATTGCCCAACCTAATACCGTGGTGGGTACAGCACCCTTAATTAAAAGTGCGCGGCAGAATCTAGCCTTAACAGCCATTAACGGCGGTTTTTTCAACCGTAATAACCGCTTGCCATTGGGAGCAATTCGTCGAGATGGTCAATGGTTATCTAGCCCCATTCTCAACCGGGGTGCGATCGCTTGGAATAATTCTGGGCAATTCTACTTTGGTAGATTTGCTTTACAGGAAACTTTAACTACCAAAAACAACCAAAGATTACTGATTTCATACCTCAATAGTGGGTTTATACAGTCAGGTATTTCCCGTTATACTCCTGCTTGGGGTAAAACCTACACACCCTTAAGTAACAACGAAATAATTTTAACTGTCCGGAAAAATCAAATTACAAGTCAAGTACCGGGGGGTAACGCTGGGCAAACACCCATTCTTATCCCTGCTGATGGTTACGTACTTGTCTTACGTGGTAGTGCTACTAACAATACCGAACAATTACCCATAGGAACTAACATTCGTATTAATAGTAATACCACCCCTGGAGAATTTAACCGTTATCCCCATATTCTCGGTGCGGGACCATTATTGTTACAAAATCGGCAAATAGTTCTGGATGGTAAAAGCGAAAAATTCAGCAATGCCTTTGTCCAGGGTAAAGCGATTCGCAGTGCTATCTGTACTACCACCACTGGTAACTTAATGATTGCTGCTGTTCATCATCGTGCGGGTGGTGCTGGTCCAACTTTAGCAGAACACGCTCAACTTATGCAGCGTATGGGGTGTGTGGATGCCTTAAATTTGGATGGTGGTAGTTCTACCAGTCTGTACTTGGGAGGACAACTACTCAATCGTTCCCCTAATACTGCGTCTCGTGTCCATAACGGAATTGGCATTTTTCTCCAACCTCGTCTTCGGGAGTGATGGAGGGAAGGAGGGAAGGAGGGAAGGAGTGATGGAGGGAAGGAGGGAAGGAGTGATGGAGGGAAGGAGTGATGGAGGGAAGGAGTGATGGAGGGAAGGAGTGATGGAGGGAAGGAGTGATGGAGGGAAGGAGTGATGGAGGGAAGGAGTGATGGAGGGAAGGAGGGATGGAGGGAAGGAGTGATGGAGGGAAGGAGGGAAGGAGTGATGGAGTGAGGAAGAGAAAGAATTAAACCATCACCCATCAACTATCAACCCTCAACCATCAACCCCCAACTATCAACCACCAACCACCAACTAACAACTAACAACCGTCACCTGTCAACCATCACCCATCAACTATCAACCATCACCCCCTACATTTTTTAAGTTAAGAAAAATTTATTATTTTTTTGATGAAGAATTTATGTAAAGTTGGTGATTGCAGCAGTTACTAATGACACCAACAATATTTATTTTGCTATCTTTGGCAATAGTGGTCTAAATTGCCGATATTAATAATGGCAACATTAGGCCATATTTTTGCATCAAAGATTCAGTATGAGTAGCAATAACTAAACGAGGTAAATATGGTTCAATCTCAAGAAACTTCTTCCGTTACTTCTCTACCCGTTCCACCAAATACAACTCCCAGGGGAGTTGCAGCGACAGAGTTACGCCCTTGGGGTTCTTTTACAGTATTAGAAGAAGGACGAGGATACAAAATTAAGCGTATTGAAGTTAAGCCAGGACACCGCCTGAGCCTACAAATGCACCATCACCGCAGCGAGCACTGGATTGTTGTTTCTGGCACAGCCAAGGTGATTTGTGGCGATGAAGAAATTTTATTAAGCAATAACCGTTCTACCTATGTTCCTCAGTGTACACCCCATCGTTTAGAAAATCCTGGTGTTATTAACCTGGTTCTAATTGAAGTTCAAAATGGGGAATATCTCGGAGAAGATGATATTATTCGCTACCAAGATGATTACTCCCGGGTTCCTAATGATGATTAATATCATGTCCGTTTAAATAACCGTCATTGCGACCGAAGGGAAGCAATCCCAAAGGCCTTGTATATAGCCCTGCGGGCATTCAAGAAACGCGGAGCGTGCCCGTTAGGGCTTATGCGTCGTTTCACTTCGTTCCACTCGCTGCGGACATACTATGGGTATGCCCCGGACATGATATAACTCGAAAAGCGATCGCCGATATATGGGATAATTTTAAGGTCAGCGATCGCATTCTAGTCAAACATTTAAATGCCTGATTCTGCTGTACGATTGTGCTTACCCCATCTACAATATTTAAAGATGGGGTTTTAAATTCACATCAAGATTTTTATGATTCAACTGAGTCCGGCAGCTGCAAAAGAAATTCGACGGTTAATGTTAAAGCAGCAAATATCAAGCAATTGTTGTCGATTAGCAGTTAAACCAGGTGGCTGTAATGATTTTTTTTATGACCTCTCCTTTAACAATCAGGAAATAGGAGATAGGGATAGGGCGTTTGACTGTGATGATATTCAAGTCATTGTAGATCCAGAAAGTTTAAATTATGTCAAGGGTTTAAAATTAGATTATTCCGAGGATTTAATGGGGGGTGCTTTCCGTTTTCATAATCCCCAAGCAAGTGTCACTTGTGGTTGTGGAAATTCTTTTTCCTTAAAAACAGATAGCTAATACCAATTCTTTGTAACAATGCGCTTAATAAAAGACTGGCGAACTTTGCTGGAATATTCAGCGCAGCTTCATAGAGAAATGGCATAACAAATAAAATTTATAGTTGTACAACTAGCTTACCCTAGGGCGTGTTGTCAAACCCAAAATTGGCATAAATTGTAGGTTGGGTTGAGGGACGAAACCCAACATTCTTCGTTCTACTTGTTGCGTTACTCTACTCAAAGCCGCTGTTGCGTCTACACTTCCTTCTACCTAACCTACACCATAGTTTGAAAACAGTCCCTAGAGTACGTCAACCTCTTTGCGCCAGTCAAAAGTTAAAAGTAAAATAATTTTGGATTTTTGGGATTGTTGCCTTACCTCGCAATGACACATTTGAATCATTAGAAACTCCAGGTTTCAACATGGATGAGGTTTAATTGAAAGAAAATCCGCATATTTAATAGTTATTTAGGAACAAAATAAATAATTTAAATATCTAAATAACTATCACAAGTAAATTTAAAATAAATTCTAAAAATCTCTATTCATGAGATATATTTCCGCCAAAAAAAAGCGAAAAAAATTTCATAGACATCCCATATTCATAGTTACACTAGCCGCAATCTTTTTTCTGATTAGTATATTTACAAAAGTCCCTCTATTTACCCATAGTCAAAGAGCAATGGCAACTCCTGGGATGGCAATACAAACGCCTCTTTCCACCCGTGGTGCCAAAATTATTGATGCCAAAGGTAAAACAGTATTACTAAGAGGAGTTAACTGGTTTGGCATCGAAACAGAAACACAAGTTCCCCAAGGCTTATGGCAGCGAGACTACAAAGATATGCTGTCACAAATTAAACAGTTAGGTTATAACCTAATCCGCTTACCATATTCCGTACAAGCATTGCGTAGCGACTCACCCGCATTATTACCCGATGCTACAAGTATTAATTATGCTATTGGTAGCAACAAGGATTTGCAAGGCAAAACCCCTGTAGAGGTGATGGATTTAATTATTCAAGAAGCCGAACGCCAGGGATTATTAATCCTTCTCGACAGCCATCGTTTAAATAACCAACGTATTCCTGAATTATGGTATGGAGACGGTTTTACGGAAGCTGATTGGATTGATACTTGGAAGATGTTAGCGACGAGGTATAAAAACCAAGCTAACGTCATTGGTGCAGATTTAAAAAATGAACCTCATGGTAAGGCAAGTTGGGGTACAGGTGACTTAAAAACTGATTGGAGACTAGCTGCAGAACGTGCTGGTAATGAGATTTTGGCAATTAATCCCAACTGGTTAATTGTGGTGGAAGGAGTAGAGAAAAATGTCCCTAACCAAGTACTGAAAATACATTGGCAAGGTGGAAATTTGGAAGGCGTGAAACGTTATCCAGTACGTTTATCTCGGCGTAATAAACTAGTTTATTCTCCCCATGATTATGGTCCTGGAGTTTATAATCAGCCCTATTTTGCAGATAAAAAATTCCCTGAAAATCTTATACATCGTTGGCAAATAGGATTTCACTATATTTCTAGTCAAAATCTTGCCCCCATTTTAATTGGAGAATTTGGTGGAAGACAGGTAGATACCAAATCACCAGAAGGAATTTGGCAAAATAAATTAGTAGAGTATATTAAGCAGAAAAATTTAAGTTTTGCTTACTGGAGTTGGAACCCTAACAGTGCTGATACAGGGGGTATATTATTAGATGATTGGCACAGTGTGGATATTCCCAAGCAGCAGTTATTATCACAATTGTTGCCTGTCAAACTAACTCCTGAATTAATAGCACAAATGGGGAGGAAAAAATTAGACGAGGTTGAAACCAGTAACACAGATAAAAATGTAGTCAATCTTCCCTTACCTATTGCCTCTAATTCTAGCCAATTGCAAGCCAAAACTGATATTTATTCTGACTGGGATACAGGATTTTGCGTTAATTTCAAAATTTCTAATCAGAGTGATAAACAAGTTACTAATTGGCAACTTTCTTTTGATATGAATCAAGCTAGTATTAATAAATCTTGGAATGGTAAATTCATCAAGCAAGGGCAAAAATATATTGTCAACCCCTTAGATTGGGGAAAAATAATTGAGCCAAATCAAGTTATAAATATTGGTTTTTGCGCTCAGAAGTTGGGATTAGATTACCAGCCTAAAAATTTGAAAGTCAACTAAGGGACTTCCAAGAAATAAATTATCCCACATTGTAGGGGCGGGGTTACCCCGCCCCTACGAATCATAGGATTGGTAAAATGACTTTGGGATATTTTTTAATCTGGAAGTCCCTAAGGAATATATCTTCAGTACCCGTTATGCTAAAGTTTTGCTGTAAAAACTCACAATTCCTGATATACAAGGAATACGATGTTTGATTTATAACATTATTTCAATTTTCCAACTTTTTGAATATCTTAGAGTTGTAGGTTGGGTTGAGGGACGAAACCCAACATTCTTCGTTCGATTTGTTGGGTTTGGTTTCGTTCTACCCAACCTACATATGGCTCCCACAATTCAAGGGATTCTGCATTGGGGTCTTCTCGAAAATCCAAGCAGCTATCACCACCTAGTCCCGATGGGTGAACGGCATAAACTAGGTAGGGATTATGGGCGTATAGGAGGCAGCGATAAGCCTTCGGCATAGCTTTGCTTACCGCATTCTGGTATTTTTGACATAGTACCAGTGTAACTCTGGTAATACTTTTGAGGTCAGTCAAAGTGATATTGGTTTATTCCTGATTTTTACGCCAAGCTACTGATAAGACTTATAAGTAAGGTTTTTGCAGCTGATGATGCAATGAAACTAGAATTTAAATCTTTTTCAGCCGGACTAGGAACAACATTTATTTTTACAGAGCATGGAGTAGAAGTTGTTCCAGAATCAATTCCTAAGCCACTTCCTGCTAGTCGTGTAATTAGTTTTAAAATTAGCCCTGAATCTGTTCCAAGAGAGCGATTTAAATTAAGATTTATCTCTTATCGAAGGTTTGTTGAATTTACTATTTCCGAACCTATAGAAAACATTTATGATATTAAATTTTATGGTAAGGGTAATCCTATCTATGCCAATCATGCAGCCCTCTCGATTTTAATCGAGTGCTCAATCGAAGATATAGAAAAATTGAAGGTTCTCCTTATGGAAAAAATGAGTTAGTCAACGGCTCTCCTCGCACCAGTTTTGACTATTCTGGAATCACAAATGTGATCGCTCACTCCTCATCCTTAACTTCAAACTGATAAACCCGCATAGACGGGTGTTCTTGAACCATTCTCCAGTAGTAGCCCTGGGGCAAAGGCATTGATCTATCAGTTTTGGGGGGAGGGATGCTTCTAAAAGAGCCGCCCTGACGAGCGATCGCTTTCATTAGATAATTTGGGATAACCAATATAATTCCTACTTCCTCCGTAACAATCAGTATTATTTATTTTCTTGCCCAGACTTGTGTTACACGAGCAAAGCCAAAGATTGTGGTTTCGTCCAAAGCCAGTTCTTTTAATTGAGTAGCTGTTTGGTCAATTTCGGATGGCGTTGTCACTCCAGCTTCAATCAGAGCCTTTCTTGCCTCCATCAGTGACAAATCTACAAGACGCTTATTCTCTCCACGTACTATAACAGGCTGCACAAAAGACATTTCTGGAGTGGTAAACCCAGCAGAGTGGAAAAGCTGATAGAGTATGGTTCCCATACAAAAGTTGTGACCTCTTTCTTTTGACAGGGCAATTAGCATTTCATAACAACGGTCATGGGCAGAAGAAGATGGTTCACAAAAAGCCGTGCTAAAATCTGCTTCCTCACACACAAGCAATCCACCGGGCTTGAGGAGCGATCGCATTTCTCGAAGCGCATCGCCAGGGCGATTGAGATGCATCAACAAAAAGCGGCAGTAAACTAAATCAAAAGATTCTTTAGGTAATCCCGTATCATAGGCACTGCCACAGGTAAATGTTACATTGCCTCTGTTGAGAACTGTTGCTTGGGAGCGGGCTACATCTAGCTGTGCCTCGCTCACATCTACACCACACACTGAACCACTAAGCCCAACTTTAGATGCCATCAAAAAAGAGACATTCCCTGTACCGCAGCCAATATCGGCTACACGCATTCCCTGTGATAGTCCTGCCCTTAAGAGTAAAAACTCGGTAGTAGGTTGGTGGATTGAATTGAGAATTTGTAAGCGATATGCGCCTGATTCCCCGGTGGCGAGTGTGTATCCCTTCTCTTGCCTCATTGCTCCTCCATACCGTCAATGACCAGGTAATTATTATCATCAGAAATATTCACCAATTCATGGTAGAGTTTACAGCAAATATCTGCAACAAAGTTTTGAAAACACTGTTGTTTTAGAATCACTAGTTGATTTATCACTTGCAAAGTGGTTGGCAAGGATTTAATTTCATAACTATTAGCTAAATATAAAAACCACACCGTTTTACCAGTGTGGTGATATGCATAGAGATTTTTCAAAGAGAGATTTAAATTAATTAATGACCATCGCTTGTTGTTGTAGTGAACTACAAAGTCTAAATACAACATTCCGGACTGTACTCAAAAATTATTTTCCTTTTCTAGGTTTGGTTGAATTTTACTTCCATGTGGAGTGTCAACATTAGGTAATCAGGTCGCTACATCGCTCGCCTGATTATACTCCCAACAACTAAAAACTTAACTTTTCGTAGGTTGGCTTGTAGCTTGCTTCCACGAAGTGGTACGAAACCAAACCCAACAGCAAGTAGGTTTTTGTTGGGTTACTCTACCCTTCGGGAACGCCTGACGGCGAACGAGAAGCCCTTCGGGTTGCGCCACTTGACGGCAGTTGACGGCAGTTGCTTTATGCCGGGGAACCCTTTCGGCAGTTACTCCACTTGGGGAGACCCCAAGACCGTACTGCCTCACCACCGCACTGCCTCCTTT
>JASJDS010000171.1 GCA_030065055.1 Calothrix sp. MO_192.B10 | reverse complement strand
AAACATCACTATGTAACAGAATGTAAACTAGCACAAAACCCTTGGGATTGCTACTCTTCGAGAAGCCACTTCGTGTCTACGTTTCACTTCGTTCCACTCGCTGCGGACATACCTTGAATTTTTTACGCCGACTTACTTAGGTTTATTTCCACGCCCGTTGTACTAGTTATTCTCAACAATTAATCATTAAATCATGAAAACCACAGATAAACAGAAACCGAAACTTGCCGTCTGGAAATTTGCATCCTGTGATGGCTGTCAATTAAGTTTATTAGATTGTGAAGATGAATTACTCGCCCTAGCGGATACCGTAGAAATAGCCAACTTTGCCGAAGCATCCAGTGCCATAATTCAAGGTCCCTATGACCTATCCTTAGTGGAGGGTTCCATTACCACAGCCCATGATGCCGAACGCATTCAAAAAGTCAGGCAGATTTCCAAATATTTAGTTACCATCGGAGCCTGTGCCACGGCGGGAGGTATCCAAGCGTTACGCAATTTCAGCGATGTGAAAGAATTTACATCTATTGTTTACGCCCACCCAGAATATATTAAAACATTAAGTGAATCCACTGCGATCGCTGACCATGTTGCTGTAGATTTTGAATTGCGGGGATGCCCCATTAATAAGTACCAATTACTAGAGGTAATCAGTGCTTTTCTCCACCAACGCAAACCCAATGTGCCCACGGAAAGTGTCTGTATGGAATGTAAGCGTCGTGGTAATATTTGCGTCATGGTTGCCCACGGCACACCTTGTATGGGACCTGTTACCCACGCTGGTTGTGGGGCATTATGTCCATCATATAACCGGGGTTGTTATGGCTGTTATGGTCCAATGGAAAGCCCCAATCCCCAATCCTTAAGTACTTGGTGGCAGCAGCATTTGGGAGTTCAGGAGCTTGACATAGTACGTTCCTACCGCACCTTCAACACCAACGCACCAGCATTTTCCCAGGAGAGCGATCGCTATGAACAATAAAACTATCAAAGTTGATTACCTGGCCCGCGTCGAAGGAGAGGGCGCGATGTACGTAAAAATTCGGAATAACCAGGTACAAGATGTACAGTTCAAAATCTTTGAACCACCCCGTTTTTTTGAAGCATTTCTCCGGGATAGACAATACAGCGAAGCTCCAGATATTACCGCCCGCATCTGTGGTATTTGTCCCATTGCTTACATGATGGGTGCGGTACACGCTATGGAAGATATATTTGGTGTTAAAGCTACAGGTGCTATTCGGGATTTACGTAGGTTAATTTACTGTGGGGAATGGATAGAAAGCCACAGCTTACATATGTTTATGCTCCATGCTCCGGACTTCCTGGGCTACCATAGTGCCATTGAGATGGCAAAGGATTATCCCGATATTGTGCAACGGGGGCTGAGGCTGAAAAAAATCGGCAATCGGATCATGTCCTTGGTGGGAGGTAGGGAAGTTCACCCCATCAATGTACGGGTGGGTGGATTTTATAAAGTACCGAGTCCCAAAGACTTACAAGCCTTGGTAGATGATTTGCAATGGGCTGGTGATGCGGCGGAAGAAACGGTGCGCTGGTTGGCAACTTTACCCTTCCCAGAGTTTGCCCCAGATTATGAATTTGTCGCCCTGCACCACCCAGATGAGTATCCCCTCAACCAAGGGCGATTAGTATCAAATAAAGGACTGGATATCCCCATTAATCAATTTTACGACCATATTCAAGAACAACATCAACCCCATTCCACCGCCCTACATTCCATCCTCAAACAACGGGGTAACTACTTTGTTGGTCCCCTGGCACGTTACAATCTGAACTTTGCCCAACTCACCCCCCGTGCCCAAACAGTAGCCAAGGATATTGGCTTGGGTGACGGTTGCCGGAACCCCTTCCAAAGTATTATTATCCGTGGCATTGAAGTATTATTTGCTGCCGAAGAAGCTTTACGGATCATTGCAGCTTACCAAATGCCAGACAAACCAGTTATAGATTATACAGTCAAAGCCGGGATCGGTCATGGTTGCACAGAAGCACCCCGTGGTATTTGTTACCACCGCTATGAACTTGATGGGCAAGGTAATATACTTGATGCGAGGATTGCTCCCCCCACATCCCAAAACCAGTCCACCATTGAAAAAGACTTGTGGCAATTTGTAGAACAGCGGATAGATTTACCAGATGAAAAATTGCGATCGCAATGTGAGCAGGTAATTCGTAATTACGATCCCTGTATTTCCTGTTCTACCCATTTTCTCAAGCTGGAGGTTGATAGACTTTGACCAAAACTAGTATTGCATTTCATTAGTTTTGATGGCTAGGGAACAGATCCCCGACTTCTGAATCAATATCCGCACATTGTAGCAATTCCTAAGATAGAAGTCGGGGATCGCTCGTACCCGCGACTCGTCAAAATTAATCAAAAGGACTACTAGTACTTCACCAAATTAATTTTGCGGGGTAAACCAGGTTCCAAATTTATCCTTTCCTTCTCTCCCTCTGCGTTCTCTGCGCCTCTGCGGTTTTTTCTTCTCTCCTTCTTCCTTTGCGTACTTCGCGTCTTTGCGGTTTCTTCCTCTACCCCTCAGAATTAATGCAATTACCCCTCAGAATTAATGCAATGAACCACTAGGGTGTAGGGTGTGGGAGAGAAGAAAAAAATGTATTTTTTTACACCCTGCCCCGAAACCAATAGGGGTACAAGCCCCACCAAATCCTAGATTTGGTGGTTTTTAATTGGTGATGGGTACAACCCTTCTTGTTGATAGAAAAGGGCTAACTAAGACAGCAGACATAATTAACCATCTCATAACACTTGTAAACAATATCATTGTTACAATACAACTAGTACAACTTGGCGGAAATAAAACTACCATTTATCAAAAGTCAAAAATAAAGTACAGATTTATTTGTGATTTTTAACTTACCCATGGGAGGTTGCACCCTGCGCGTCTATAACCGAAAAATAGGCTGGATACAAGTCCCCGGATTTGTCCGTGGAGAAAAACAAGCGGTTCTATGATTGTTTCAAGCCTCTGGGTTTTAGACAGGTGTAGGGTAATTGGTGGGGGCTTGTACATCTATTGGCTCGCCTTGCAGGGTGTTAAAAAAATACATTTTTCTCTTCTTTCCTGCACCCTACACCCTAATTTTGGTAAATCCAAAATCTAAAATCCAAAATCCAAAATTGATTGACTTCCGCACATCGGTACTAGCTGCAAAGGATACCTATGAACAGCTCAGAAGCAAATGATGAGTTTATTCACAACTCTCAAGATTTATATGATATTTTGTCTAACATTGAATTAGATAAATATGTAATGCGTTTGTATATTTCTCAGAAGAGTGAGACATCTGTACGCGCTATGCATAATATTAAGCAATTATGCGAAGAAAAATTGCAAGGACGTTATGAACTAGAAATTATTGACATTCACCAACAACCAGAGCGTTTAGAGGAAGATCGCATTTTTGCCATCCCCACACTAATCAAGGAACTTCCTCCACCCATCCAAAAGCTGATTGGTGATATGACAGATAGAGAACAATTAATTTCTTCGTTGGATTTGTGATCAGTAATTTAGGAGCGGGTGGAATTATCCTCATCGGCATTGGTAACGAATTTCGCCATGATGATGGTGTCGGTTTAGCGATCGCTCGTCAACTCCAACCAAAATTACCCCCACATATTACCATCACCGAAGCATCTGGTGAAGGGGTAGGGCTAATGGAAATGTGGCAAGATGCAGAAATAGTCTATCTTTTTGATGCAGTCCAGTCTGGAGATAAATCGGGAACAATTCATCGTCTGGATGCACAAAAACAGTCAATTCCCACCAAGTTCTTTAATTATTCTACCCATGCCTTCAGTGTGGCGGAAGCAATTGAATTAGCACGCACCCTCAACCAATTACCAGCACAACTAATTATTTATGGTGTGGAAGGAAAGAACTTTACCTCAGGAGTGGGACTTTCTCCGGAGGTGGAACAAGCAGCAATAGAAGTGGTGGAACGGGTATATTTAGAATTTAGAATTTAAAATGAGCGAATGAGCGAATTATTACCCCATCGATGAATCAACAGAGCAGTAAACCTTCTCACCTTTTGGGTTGGATCAAAATTACTCCCTCTCAATGAACAGGTTTAGCCCAAAGGTAAAAGTAAGCAAAAAGGGCACAATTTCTTACTTTCAATATCAGAGTAATTTTGGTGAAACCCTTGTTGATAGGTAATAATAGCTACTTTGATGTCAAACCATCATTGGTGGTTACATACCCATACTTTCGAGATACTCTGCAATTACAGCCACTCCTTTATTAGTATTTCCTTGTTGACCGCCTTCCGGACAATGGGCAATCACGATAGCTGTTTTGGATGCTTGAAGCGTAATTGCACCTTCGTCTTTCTTTTTCCCAAGCACTAATTTCTGATCTTCTTCTCTCAAAAATTGGTACTTCACACCTTCAGCAACAATACCACTAGCCATGAATTGAGAGAAATCTTTCGATTTAAAGCACCTAGCAATATTGACAGCTTCCCCACCCGAAAGTTTCAAAGCATTAGAATGACCATCTGTAGTCCACTTAGCACCGCCATCAAGACCAATAATACAAGCTTTGTCAGCATGGGCAGCGCCTGAACTATCTTTAGTTTGAGCAATTAAATTGTCGAGATAGCTATCCCAGGACATAAAAACTTCCTTTTTCGTTTAACGTGTAATTTTATGTACGTCAAGGCAAATTATTTATTTACACTACCATATGTGTTTGATATACATTGGCTGATGTGTAAAAGTTGACCGTCCGTTCTTTCCTTTTTCAGAGACAAACAACATCATTCTATTGTTACTATAAGGTTTGTAATTATCAGGGGTGCCAATCCTGGTAATTGAATTGTTAAAAACTTCCCAGCCCTTTGAAGCATAAAATAATTCCAACTTTGGGTCGCAGAAAAGTATCCCAATATCTGCATCACTACGCAATATATAATTGGTTGCAGCTTCTACAACAAGATTTCCATACCCTTGGTTGCGAAACAGCGGAAAAGTAAATACATTACAGATTCCACAAACTTTATATATTTGATATAAATGTGCTATCTCAACTTCAATGACTTCAGCACGGCTAATAAGTTGCCCCTCCTCCACGATTGAAAAGAGAACAGGAACCCATTTGTCAACCATTTGTACAGTGTATAACTCCTAAGGGTATATCTTTTTACTTGTTACTTATTATTTATGCGGCTTTAGTCGGAACTACCTCTGTTTTAGCTGGTGTTGCCTTTAACTGGGCCAATTGTGCCTCAATTTCATCCCGGACAATTTGCCGATATTCGATAAAATGCTCCAGGTTAGCGCAATTGGCTAAATAAGATTTCCATACCCTAGGATTGTGCTTGAGCAGCAAGAATATTTGTTGCCAAAATTGAAACCGTGTTTGGCGTTTAATTCCCTGCCGCCAAATAATAATGAATAGTGCTTGCAGTTCCTTTAATTCTGGCATCCGGAATTTCTTTTTGTAAGGCTTTGGAGCCATTTGTAAATGATGTCGGTATACTCTGGCCAGATATCGCTTTGGTTCGTATAATTCCCAAAAACAACTGATGTACTCCCTGGCTAATTCTTCAATGGGACGGGTAGTGATGAAGTTGGTTAAATTCATCTGGTTGCCTGTGGTTTTTTCTTGGTCTTCCAGTAAACGACCTTCTTTTTTGAGTCGATGCCAAAGGGCTGTATTGGGTAAAGCCTGGAGCATACCAAACATCGCAAAAGGAATGGCTGTTGCTTCCACAAAATCAATAATGCGATCGCCTGCTCCTGGTTTTTCGCCATCAAAACCAATAATAAAGCCAGCCATGACCCGCAAACCACGGCGATTAATTTTGTTGACGGCTTCCACCAGGGAATTACGGGTATTTTGGTATTTCTTGGTTAAAGCTAAACTATCGGCATCTGGTGTTTCAATACCTAAAAATACGCCGCTAAAGTTGGCAGCAATCATCAAATTCAAGAGTTCATCATCCTCTGCTAAATCCACAGAAGCTTCTGTAATCAGCCTAAAGGGATAGTCATGCTCTGCCATCCAAGGAGCTAATTCCCGCAACAGCAACTTTACATTCCGCTTGTTACCGATGAAGTTATCATCCACTACAAACACGAGTCGTCGCCAACCCAAGTCATAAAGAGTTTGCAACTCCGCTAAAAGTTGTGCCGGGGTTTTAGTGCGGGGTTTACGTCCATAAAGCACAATAATGTCGCAAAATTCACACTGGAAGGGACAACCACGGGAAAACTGGACTGACATATCGCTATAAGCTGTCAAATCCAGCAAATCGTAACGGGGAATTGGTGTTTGTGTCACATCCGGTTTGTCTCCATTAGCACGGAATACCCCTGAAGTTTCTCCTCGCTCTAATGCCTCGACAAATAGAGGTAGAGTGATTTCACCTTCATCTAAAATTAAAAAATCCACCCCAGCTGATTGAGCTGTATCCGGCACTGAAGTGACGTAAGGGCCACCCGCAGCCACCAATTTACCGCGCTGTTTCGCCTCTTTGATACAGTGCAGCATATCGGATTTTTGGACAATCATCCCGGATACGATCACCAAATCTGCCCAATTCCAATCTGCTTCAGTTTCCAAACGGACATTACGATCTATTAAGCGAAATTCCCAGGTTTGGGGTAGGATTGCTGCCACAGTAATCAATCCCAAGGGAGGGAGAGAAACTTTACGACCAATCAATTCTAGGGCTTGGTCAAAAGACCAAAAGGATTTGGGAAATAGGGGATAGAGGAGTAAAACTCGCATTTAATTAATTATTAGGGGACAGGGGATAAGAAATTATGAATTATGAATTATGAATTATGAATTGTGAATTTGTGCATCAACTATCAGCTTAATGTACCAGATGTCTTCAACAACAATGAGTTTTTGCGTATTGTAGCGCATGTATTCTTGCTTAATTGCTGAGTAATTTGTAAATTTCTTATAAGATTGTCAGCAAATCCTCTAGGATTATACTTTGACTCTCTGTTGTAATTGCACATTCAGGAGTGTGGAATGGAACTGGCTCCTACTCTCAAAAGCCAGACAATTCAGAATCGGGTACGGGAAGTGGGAATTAATCCCAATTACTGGTATCCGGTGGCTTGGGCAGATAAACTAAAGCCGGGTAAGGTAATACCCGTGGTGGTATGGCAACAAGCGATCGCAATTTACCGCAATTTCGATGGTCAACTCCATGCCTTAGAAGATGCTTGTCCCCATAAAGGGGTAGCTCTCCATCAAGGGGAAGTTCAAGGTGCTAACCTTGTATGTCCATACCACGGTTGGCAGTTTAATGGCAATGGTAAATGTGTTAATATTCCTTACCTACCTGAGGGACAAAAGCTACCATGTGCCCAAGCACCCAGTTATCCAGTACGAGAAAAATACAATATTATCTGGGTTTTCCCTGGGGATGGTAATTTGGCACCAACCACTCCTCTCCCAGATATACCCGAATATGACCATCCCGACTGGTTAACTATTCCCATACCAGCACATTTCCAAGCTCATTTCTCCATTTGTAATGAAAACACAATGGATGTGTTTCATGGTTTTTTACATAAGGATTTACAGGGTTGGTTCGATCCAGTGCTGCTGAATTTGCGCCAAGATGAACATTCAGTCCAAGCAAAATATCAGGTTTCCTATCAAGGGTGGATGACAAAATTTCTCGGATTGAGCGAACAGGGAAACCAAGTTACCACTCGCACCATCTCTATTAATTATGACTATCCCCACTACCGGAGTTCACTGGAAGGAGTTTCTTCCATTTATTTAATGCGGCTCCCGGTAGGGATAACAGAAACAAAATCCTTTTCTCTGTTATTTCTCAAAGTTGGCTTACCCAAATGGATGTTAAAACGGATTAAACCACAATTATCACAAATGATTTGGCGTTTTTTATTTAAACAGTTTCTCGACCAAGATGTAGAAATGGTAGAAAGCGAACAACGCACCTACTTAGCTAATCCTGGACGACGCTATGTAGAAATTAATCCGGCAATTATTGCCCTACAAAGGGTGATTGTCGGGCAATATGAAAAATTTATGCAACAATCTAGAGAACTGTCAAATAGTAACCATCAAGAGGAGCAAGAATCATCTGCTGTAACTTAAGGAATTTCCCCAGAGGCAATTTGTGATCATCCATAAAAAAGTTAAATCTATTAGCTGCGATGAGGGTTAGTTTAAAACTGCTTAGACCGAGTCCAATGTGCTTTTATCAAGGTGAGAGGAGTAGACTGTGGAAGTTGTAGAAGAATATATGCAGAGGCTATACCAAAGTGGTCTCTATCCCGATAAGTTTGTTTGTCATGGAAAACAAGGTAATTTCGTTGATGTAGAAGACCCTGACAGTGGCAAACGGTACAAGCTTCTGACATTTTGCACCAATGATGTTTTAGGTCTAGTCCAATCGGCAGCCGTGAAACAAGCAGCTATTGATGCTATTGTCAAGTATGGAACATCTAATAGTTCTTGCTCGGTTCTCAGTGGTCGTATTGACTTGCATCGGCAATTAGAACAGGAAATATCCACTTTTAAACATTTACCCCATACCCATCTGTTTCTTAATGCTTGGATGGCGATGCAAGCATTGATAGATGGTTTTTGCCATTTGGCAATTAATATTCCTGGGTTTCACCATACCAGGGAAACCTTGATTATGACGGATGTTCTGAATCACGGTTGTATTCTCTCGGCGGTGGTGAATGCGGGTAATCGTTCCGGGAAAATGTTTAGTCACAGCCCCAATGTCCGAGTCAAAGCATACCGCCACTGTGATGTCAATGATTTTGCTCGGAAATTACGCCGCTATGCCAAAGAGGGCGATCGCATTATGGTGGTTTCCGATGCGGTATTCTCTATGGATGCGGATATTGCTCCCCTACCAGAGATGTTGGATGTGCTGGAAAATTATCCTGGCAGTGTCATTGTCATGGATGAAGCACACGCTAGTGGAGCAATTGGGGCAACTGGTGGCGGTATATACGAACACTTTGGTATTACCCCCCAACAAGTCCTCGATCGCGGTATGATTCCGTTGATTATGACCACTTTCTCTAAATTTGCTGCTTCTGCGGGGGCTGCAATTAGTAGTCATTCACCGTCAATGGTCGATTTATTGGATGTTTCACCCACTTCCATTGGTACCATTTCTCTACCCCCTCCAATTACAGCCGCAGCCTTAGAAAGTATCCGTCAGGTCAGACAAAATCCCCTGTTAGTATCTACTTTACAGGCAAATAGTCGTTACTTGCGATCGCGACTGATTGAGCATGATTTTGAGGTCATTGGGGAAACTAATGTGATTCCAGTAATCCTACCCCCAGAATATAATCCCAAGCATTTTGCTCGTCATCTGATCGAAAAATACGGCGTTTGGGTATCTGCAATCTGGTTTATTGCTAAACCCCGCCTCCGGATTACCGCTAATGCTCTACATACTAAAGAAGAAATGGATCTTTTGGTAGAAGCATTAGTAAAAACACGGAAAGATTTGTATAAACCAGCTACAGTAGCTACCGCCTAGGGAGTAGGGGCGCGATGCTCGCGCCCAAGATTTAGTAGGGGCGCAACGCTTGCGCCCAAGAGCTGAGAGTTTAGATATTATTTACTCATCGCTCCTGACCAAAAAATAGACTGGATACAAGCCCCCGGATTCATATCGTTTCCGTTTGTATCGGAATTATTTAAATTTCCTCTCTCTTCCTCTGACTCTGCGTTCTCTGCGCCTCTGTGGTTTTTTTCTCATTCCGGTATAACCAGATTTGATATCATCCGGGAGAGTCAAGAATTTTTCCCTTATTTCAAGCCCCTCGATTCATCGATGGGGTAATAATTCTAAATTCTAAATTCCCCTTGACTCTTCAATCTTTCCCCATTGTCAATCATGGATAAACCTACCAAATTTCAGATAACAGCTGTTAGCACAGAGTTAGATAAACAAGCCTTCCTGGATATTCCTGAGAAAGTTTATCAAAACGATCCAAATTGGGTGCCTCCAATCCGTAGTAGTATTGCCAAACAACTACTCCCAGATAATCCTTTTTCGGAATATGGACAGTTTCAACAGTTTATAGCTGTGGAATCAGGTTCAGGGAAACCCCTGGGACGAATTGTTGCAGCCATTAATCAACGATTGATTGAACAGGAAGGTAAGAATATCGGGCTGTTTGGCTATTTTGAATCTGTAGAAGAGTTGGAAATAGCCCAAGGATTATTAGAAACAGCTTGCCAATGGTTACGCGATCGCGGCATGATAATAGCCAGGGGTCCAATTAACTTATCTACCCACAACAGTTGCTTGTTTCTGGTGGATGGGTTTGATTCTCCACCCATGATGATGATGCCTTACAACCCCGCTTATTATCCCCAGTTTATGGAACATCTGGGTTGGCAAAAGGCGAAGGATGCCTACGCTTACGACTTTACCTTAGATAGTAGTCTTTCCGCTAAGTTTGAAAAGGGCTATCGCATTGCTTGTAAATCCGGGATTACCTTCCGTCCCATCCATACTAAGGGGGAAGGGTTTGAGCAAGATTGTCGCAGTCTTTATCAGTTATTTACCACCGCCTTTGCTAATAATTGGAGTTCTACCCCCCGTACAGAAGACGAATTTCTCGAAGAAGCCAAAGATTTACAGCAACTTGTCGATCCAGATGTATTTCCCGTAGCTGAAGATAATGGTAGGATGATTGGCTTTTGGATGGGCTTGCCAGATTATAATATTGCCTTGAAACACGTTAATGGTAAACTCAACTGGTTGGGCATTCTCAAATTTCTCTGGTATCGCCGTCAAATAGACCAAGGCAGGGTAATTGCGATCGCATCCTTACCAGAATACCGTCGTCAAATGGTACCTTTAGCTTTGATTTACCTGGGTATGCAAGGAGGAATCAAAAAGGGTAAACCTTACAAACGGGCAGAATTATCCTGGGTGTGGGAAGATAATCATTCTTCCCGCAAGTTGATTGAAAGTGCTGGTGGCACAATTTATAAAACCTATCGCGTCTACGAAAAATTACTATGAAAGCTTTAGTTACGGGTGCTAATGGGTTCACCGGTTCTCACTTAGTTAAAACCCTACATCAGCGTGGTGATACGGTGGTGGGTTTGGTACGCTCTAGTAGTAATTTGGCCAGAATTGCAGATATCCCCATAGAATTAGTTTATGGAGATATTAGCGATCGTCAAGCACTGCAACAAGCTATGGCGGATGTAGATACGGTCTTTCACACAGCCGCCTACGTCGAATTAGGGTTAGTGAATGACCGAGAAATGGAACGGGTGAATGTGGAGGGAACCCAAGCAGTCCTGGAAGTAGCCAAAGAGACAGGTATATCGAAATTGGTTTACTGTAGTACCATTGGAGTCTACGGCGATACCCAAGGGCAAGTAATAAATGAAACATTCCAGAGAACCCAGAAAGACTTTTCCTCAGCCTACGATCGCACCAAATACCAAGCCCAACAAATTGTAGATGAATTTGCCGCCGGTGGATTGCCCGTAGTTAGCGTTATGCCTTCCGGTATATTTGGTGCAGACGACCCCCATTTTGCCCCTGCACTGAGATTATTTTTAACAGGCTGGTTGAGATTGTGGGTAGGTGGCGATCGCATGACGGGTATTGTTCATGTGGACGATTTAGTATCAGCGATGATTTTAGGGGCAGAGAAGGGGAAAATAGGAGAACACTACATCATCTCTGCCGATGAACTGCCTACCAAAGAGATGTTTGCCATTATTAGCCAAGAAACTGGTATACCCGTACCCGTGGAAGTGCCGGAGCCTGTGGTGAGGGTGGTAGGAAATATACTTGACCCCATAGGTAGAGTATTCAATTGGAATCCTCCCATTGCTAAAGAAAGAGTCCACTATCTTTACGATCGCTGCGTGCGTGTAGAAGGGAAAAAAGCCCGTGAGGAATTGGGTTGGAATCCTCGTTCTGCGAAGGAGATTTTATTAGATATTTTGGCATCTTCTCCACATTGATCGGCTCATGATGTAAAAATTGAGGCATTGCCTTACCACCGCAGCGATACAAAACTACAGGCTCACCACGCTTCAGAAGCTTCTTAACGGGAGCATGCCAAATATTAAATATTGTATGCGGGCAGCGTTCGACGGCTCGACTGAGCTTCGCCGAACGTCTGAGCTCACGCCGAAGTCTTGCCCGCATCAGACATCAAGGGAGCAAGATGCTCCCACTACATAATATTTTTGAAAAATTGGGATGCTTCTTTCTTAACTGCTTTCTCCAGGGTGGTGGTATGAAAAGTGACAAGCAAATTCCATAATTTTAAGGTTTTTTAGTATAAAAAAATCATCTACATCATGCAGTGTTTACGTTTGTATAAAATAAATTAGCCCTAAAGTTCCATACAAAAACATAATTCGTATAGCACAAACTAGCTAGGTGTTCTTTGTTGCATATTTTTTATCATAATCACAGATACAGGCAGATTACACAAAAATTGCATTTTGCTTGATTAATAAGTATTTCAGGCAATGTTGGTTTAACACACGCAATAATTCGTATCAGTCAAGTGAAGTTTTAATAAGCACTCTAACTCTTCACAATTTCCTCATATTTTTTACTTATCCTTGTAGAGTGTCTCAGAAGTTAAAAATATCATGCTGAACTCAACCAATAAAGAAGATAAATTCGACTTTAAGAAGAAAGTTACGCAATCTCACGGTAGAGTTGACCCTTGTTTTATGACAGGACAAGGGTGTGTGTATACAGAGGCTATAGATAGAGAGCTAGATACTAGACAAAGACAAGAGAAATTGTCTGGTTTTATGATTGTGCCGTTTCGACCAAACATAGAGTCATTTTTAACACTCTGCCTCCAGCGTTATGTAGAAAGATATTATTCAAGTAAAAAAGACATAGATTCTAAAAAAGCTAGTGAAGAAAACAGTAAAGAATCTGGAAAAGGGGTAGAGTTAGTGCGCGGAGACAAAGTTAGAAAAACTGGGTATGTAATCTGTGAAAAAATTTGTAAGAAAATTCAAGAGTCTAACTTTGTGATAGCTGATATTTCTGTGCCTAACCCTAATGTTTTTTATGAGTTAGGACTTGCGTATGGAACTAATCAAAAAATAATTATTATTTATCACCATAAGTCTGAATTTGGAAAAAAAAGAACTGAATATTTTGGCTGCAAAGCCTACTCTTACCAAGATTTGAAACCAATTGAGACAGAGGAATTTATGATTTCTCAATTTATTTGGCAAAATCAAAATTCCTTATCTATTGAAGGTTCATTTCAACCATCGATATTGCTGATAGAAGGAGATTATAGATACAAATCTATATTAAAACAGCCAGCACCATCAATGGAGTCGGAAACCTCTATAAATCCTAGTAATCCAGCTATAAGAGAAGGTATAGTAAATAATGCTGAAACCGTTCAGTTAGCGGAAGAAGATATTCAATTGGAGTTTAAGACACATATTTTATCTGCTATTGATGTAGCAATTGAAAAGATTTTGGAAGGAATACAAAAAGGAGAACATGACCTCAAAAAATTATCAGATGAAATCAAAAGCTTATCAGATGAAATCAAAAGCTTATCAGAGAGAATCCGAGAAATCAGCAATAAACAAAATGATAAAATTACCAAAAAAATCGACGATAAACAAAATGATAAAAAATATCTAGAATCTCATAAGGAAGACCTTAAAAAGGAGAAGGAAGACCTTAAAAAGAAGAAGGAAGAACTCAAAAAGAAGAAGGAAGAACTTGAAAATCTGCGTAAAGATTACAAAGACAAAGTGAGAAAACATGGAATATCAACCTATGTAAAACTGATAGAAAATTTACGTCATGCTCAAATAATTCAGCCTAAAAAAACATTCAAGGATATCCAAGAACAAATTCAGAAGTCATATTGCTCAGTCATCAGAACTGTTGGAGCAAATGGCGATTATGACCCTATGGCTTATTTTTGGTTAGGGTATTGCCATGCTTTAGGTAAAAATGTGATCCCAATTTCAGTTATCAAAAATAAAAATGATAAGATTGACGATTTAGCTTTTGATATAAGAGCTCTTTGGCATATGACTTTTGTGGAAGAAGAACCTAAAGACTTTGTGGAAGAGCTTCAAGGAATTCTTGAACAGATGATATTCACAGACTTTGCTGAATGGTCAAGAAAGATATTCTGGGATGAAATGTTGGGAAGAAGGGGAAAAGTCTCAATCTTCACGGGTGCATTACATAGCAAGACAGCTGTGCGGGAGATGATTGGTGACTGGGATCTTAGAACAGCTTCAGAAATGACTTCGTATTTTGCAAGTCATCATTATCGTTCAACAATTGAATCCCCTATATATGAAATCAAGCTGGTACGTGAACGAAATCTGAAAGACACAATACCGGGATGGAAAGAAGATGATCCGGAATCAATAAGAAAATACCTTCAACGTTTGGATAAAGATGACCAGTTTAAGAAAGAACTAAAAGACTTACGTAAAATGTACATCAAAGAGCTAAAAGCAATGTTACAGGACAAAAACTGTATCATTATAGCTTCTCCTGATGTGAACCCACTAACTGAAGTTGCATTGGGAGCAATCTATAAAGTACCAGAGGAAGAATGGTTTGAAGGAGAAGAAAAATGGCTGAATCCATATGGAGAAGACAGGCAAAAATTACCAATACAAAATGATGAAAATCAGGGTACATCTAAAAAATCACGAAATCCTAATGTAGTTACAGCTATCAAGATTAAGCCAAAGTCAGATATCCAAAAACAGCCTTATTTCAGAACTTTTTACCAAGAAGAATGCAGTGAAGAAGAACAAAAAGAGCAGAGAGGCTTTCGCTCTTTATCAATACCAAATGGCGAAGCGATACCAGGAAATTTCTACAACCAAATAAGCCAAATAGAAAAAGAAGAACATCCTAGTTTCTATACTTATGCACATTTAGTAATTGCACCTAATCCATTTCATAATGAAAAAGAAAAAGAAAAAGAAGGTGAAAATGTATCTTATACTGACGACAAAAATAGGAAATATATTCTAATTTTAAATGGAATTAGTGGTCCTGCAACTTTTGCATTAACCCATGTGTTAACAGGTGGTGTGAGTAATGAATTTGTGTTTTATGATGAAGTACCGACATCAAAGAACGAATCAAAATCAGATGAAAAATTGAAATCAAAGAACGAATCGAAATCAGAGAACGACTCAAAATCAGATGAACAATCAGATACAAGTAGATCTGCACCACAAGGAGAAAATATCTTTTTTGATCCTCAATCAAAATCTGAAGAAATCTTACAAGATATTATTCAGGACTTAAGAGTTGAGTTGGACTCAGAAAGGCTTGAGTCTGATTCAGAAAAACATCGTCAAGAAAGACGTCTTTTTACAGGTATGCAATATCTCATTCAGGTATCCGTAGGACCTCAAACTTCATTAGTAGGACATCAAACTTCAGTAGAAAATGACATCAATAAGAAAAAAGAAGAACAAACATTAGAGATCCTTGATTGGAGACGTATCAAAAAATGGGAACTGGCAAAACCCGAAGAAACACCTAGCAGACTGATAAGTGATATTCACATACAAGAAAATAAACAGCATTAAGTATAGAGGAACAAATATGAGCGTTATCAATGACTTTGAAAAAACTGTTTACGACTATGGTAATCTTGCAGGTGCTATTGTCGATTATTTGAAAACGTTTGTTAGCATTTCGATCACAGACTTCGAGATAGATCCTCCGAGTAATAAACTGAATGTTGGGGAAAAAGCCAGGTTTAAGGTTCAAGTTTTGAATAAAGGTAACTTGAAAATGACCGATGTGGTAATCCAGGTAGATGGAACCACCTATGCAGACGTAAGTACAGATAGATCGACGTGGGGTAGTTCAGCAAGTGCGCCTGCCATTTCTGTAAACGCCCACGGCGACATACAGAAGACGAGCTATTTCTATCTCAAGGCGAAGGCTGCAACGGGCAATGCAAAGGACATAGTCAAGATACGGGTGAACTCATGGGACGGAGATTTTTGTCATATTCTGCATCTTCATTCCACCAGATCAATTCCTTTGGAGATTAGTCTAAACAAGGAAATTAGCACCACTGATTGAGAATATAAATTATATATCAATACCTTTGCCAAAATTAGAGGCTACAAAAATTTTGGCAAAACTGGCAAAAATAATCATACATAGGCGTTTCGCTTAAAAGTTAGTTTTAAATCTCAAACACTTATACTGCGGTTAATACGTTAAAAAACCCTTGTGTGAAACCTTGAATGAATTTTTAGGACTTATTGTTTTTGCCAAGCCTCAGAAAAATGGGAGTTAATGGTTAAAGCATCATCAACTTACCCTCGTAAATTGGCGAAGGTATTGATATATAGAATCAGATTAAAAACCTCTCTTTGATTCCGTTATCTGACTAAGCTGAGAAGGTTGATCTGCGTCAAAAACCATTACTTATTTGCTAAATGTTAGAAAAAAATATTTGAAACTATATGTGAGATGGGATTTAAGTGAATAGTGTTTTTGCGACTTCTCACAGCATAATTTACAACGTCTGCTGTTCCTCCTAAACCTTTTGCCGGTTTACCATTCCAAACTGCAATCAAAAGTTCAACAGTATCAACCACTTTTTTTCCAGCTGCAAAATATGATTCTTGTTCAGAATCCATTTTTGGGAGAATATCTACTGTCATTGCTTGATTAAGCAATAATAAGTATTGCTGGCGTTCATATCCTTCTGAAAATGTTAATTCATATCCTACAAATGGAATTATTGCAATCAATTTTTCACCACATTTCAGAACAGCATTGGCAAAAACTTGATCGGCACCAATAGCAAGTGAACTAACCCCTACAAAAGGTTTAGATACTGAGGTAAGGATATGATTAATTTCTGAGATCACCCATTCCCAATCCCCAGGATCTTCAAGCCTTTGATGTCCAGTAATACCTATTTTCATTTCAGCTTCTGAATGATTTAAATTTTATGGTTATAAACCAGCCACCAGTATTCACGCCCACGAGGTGTTAATTTTACTGTGTGGCTTCGTCGCGCTGTCCAAAAAAGTTGTTCACCTGGTGTAGAGGGTTTAAGTAAACCAGCATCACGATAGTCCTTTAGCAAATGAGCGATCGCCAGCTTAGTCTCATTTGTGGGTCTTTTGATATTTCCATATTCATCTTCTGGCTCAAATTCTGGGTCAAGTGGGTATTCGTAATCTTGCTCTGGGAAAAGTTCCTGAAGTTTATACAACTTTAGTCGGTCAATTAAAGGTGAACACTCGCGGACAATATTGACTTCAGTTGTATGTGACTTATAAACGGGACGCTGTTCCCAAGAACCAAATCTTCGTTCTATGTAAGAGTAAATTGCTGGAGCGGTTACCCACCCCATATGGTCTGCGGCTCCTCCATCAAGAGCATCAAGTACTGCCTGGGTAAAAAGACCATGACCGCCCCTCTCGCTAGATGTTTGCGATGCACGAGACGAAGCAATCACAGTCATATTTTCCCTAATTACAGCTAAAGGATTATCTTGTCTTTCATTATTGATAAGTGATGGATTGGCAATATCTCCACCATGACAGCAATCTAAAAGTATTAAAATATCATTTGCCTGAGAAGTATTTGCCATTTGTACGATTTCCTGCATTGTCACTCCCCAATCATCTGTAGTTGCATCGGAAGTACACAAACATCCTCCAAACGGAGTCAGAACACCATGTCCTGAGAAGTAGAACAAAATATCACCCTTAAAGTCACCTGAAAAAAGTTCATGACAAATTTCTCTAAATCTCGGACGCACAATTGGTGTGCCGTCTTCCATAACATCAAGCAGCACCCGGCATTCATAGTTAGGTCTACCATCTTGATTTAGCTCTAGTTGCTCACTCATAGCTTTCGCATCTGCAACGCAACCTGCTAAATCCCGTACATGATCGTATCGATTAATCCCAATTAACAAAGCACGTCTAGGAAGTCTCATATGCAATCAACCTCCTTAAATAACACTAAAGAGATAAACTAATTGCAGCCTAAAAAAACTTAATTTGCTTGATGCACTCTAATTGAGCTTCTATTAATCTTGTAGCAAATAAAACTTAGACTCAACAATTTAACAAATGCATCGAAGCTTTTTTTTATATTTGTTTTTAAAGAAAAATATTTATTATAAATTAGCAATAAAAATATATTTATTCCTGGGAACCGAAAGCGTGAGCCCCTCCTTCCTTCTCGCCTACCCCATTATCAACTCTTGCATCAACGCATCATTTGCCCGTCGCGCTTCTTCTCTAGTCCTTTCGGTCACATCAAACATATTTAGGACTTACGCAACTGGCATATTTTTTCTGTAGGGGAGGCAAAATGCGGTGTAGATATTCTGACCGCATTATTGCCGTTGTGTGACGATGTGAAAATATTTGAACGTAGCAATGAGACTTATAGCGTCACGCACCAACCGCCGATTGTGAGACTTGCGTAAGTTCTGATTTAAAAGGTTTTGGGTAGTTTGATTAAAATTTAGGGTGTTGGTGCGGGTTGAATGTGTTTACCAGCGTAAAAAACAACTACTTTCAACAGTTCTTCAATGGGAATGTAAAATACTCTATCACCTTTAGTCACCTCATATTCCCACACCCCTTTATACTTTTTACCTTTCAACGGGAAAACACGTCCTGGCTGTCTAGTTGTTGGTGTGAATTGTAAATCGTGATAACAACGGGTGGTATTTTCAGGATGTCGCTGCATTAATGCTTCCCAATCTCGATTTACTCGACGATTTTTAGCTACCACTAACCAAGTGTTTTCTGTCTCAGTTGTCTCAGATGTTTCAGATGTTTCAGATGTTTCAGATGGTTCAGGTAATTGAGGAGCCGTCAGTTTTACCTCTGGCGGCTCTATATTTTCTATGATTTCTTTTGGAGTATTTTCTGACATATCAAACACTCAAACAACCTGTTTACTTGGAGGTTGAGACAATGCTATTTCTTCATCCGAATTTTGACTAAAAGCAGCTTCAAGTTCTGGATTAGATATTGCTAAAGCACTCTCATGCCATTCATGGATAATTGCATCTAACTCATCCCAAGCTTTTTCGTATAAATCAACCAAACGATACGCCTGTGTTATCTCATTAATAAATTCATTTAGTTCATCTGAATCAAATACAGATAGCCAACTATAAGGATGCTCAGTTCCAATTTTTTGCTTTAGCAATAAACGGAAACCTGTACTTAGAAGTTCGATAATTTCTTTACTGCGTTGGGCAGCTTTTACAAAGGTCGCTACATTTTCACGTCGCAGTAAAGCAAAAGACTGGTCATTGCGAGTAATTGTGACTGGATGCTCTAACGCTTTATCCAAAACACGTCCGGGTTGACGATTTAACTCAGTCGCCGTAATTAATTCATCTGAGTAAATACTGTCCATAGCTCCTGCTGCCATAATTTGAGCCACATTCTTGTCTATACGTATTATTGTACGTACTGTTTTTTGAGAGTCAATAGGAAAATAACCACTTTGGAATAAAAACCAGGTTTTAGGGAGATCCAAAGTGCGATTCGTTGTGAATGAATCACGGTAACCAGTCCGTAAATAACTTCACCAACCATCACCAGAAATGGTGACAGTTGAACTCTCAGAGGAATGCTGGTGAAAAGCCCCGCCTACCAGACTCATACTAAGTTGCATTCAAAGATAGTACCCAGTCATTGCGACGTAAGGAAGCAATCTCATTGACTCGAACTACTATGATAGAACGCAACTTGGTATCAGGTATGACTCCCAACCTGCCCACACCAACCAACGAGTGTACAAAGCTGTTCAAGTTGGAGATTACCGGAAAGCGAAGTCTCTTCAAAAGCTGATTCTAAAATCCACCGCAGCAAGATTACTGGCAGTCCTTCAAGTAACACAGCTAAACCCTGGGAGAAAGACAGCAGGAATCGATAGTAAATGTAGGTTGGGTGGAACGGAGTGAAACCCAACAATACCGAGGTTTTTGGTTGTTGGGTTTCGTTCCTCAAACGCCACTGACTATAACGGAGGGAACCTCCCTTCGGGTGAATCCTAAGCCCTTCGGGCACGGCAAAGCCGAACGGATACGCTGAGCGCAAAGCGTCCCGTGAGGGATACGCG
>JASJDS010000170.1 GCA_030065055.1 Calothrix sp. MO_192.B10 | reverse complement strand
CATTTTTTAGTTTTAATGCTTGAGATGGATAACTTACTACTGCCAATCCACCTTTTTTTCTGTAGTTAGGAATCCTTGGCTTGTCGGTGATTTTGCCTGATTGATAAGCTTTAACTAAGCCATAATTAAGACTTAAAGGATTCGGCTACAGTTCTGAGTATCTGCTGTGCAGCTTGTGAGTGCAAAACCTTGTAGTGATTATTGTCTTTGTATACTTTTTCTAAATCATACTTACCAATACATTTTTGAGCTTTAAAATATAACTGTCTAGCATAATAAATTCCCATGTTTGTGAGTTTATGAGACTCTTCACACAAGAATTTTAATATTGCAATTAAGTTTTGATCTTGCTTAACTAAAACTTGCTGACAGCCGTACATTTTATCTGGTTAAAACTAAAATAAGATCACGGATTGTACAGATTACACGGATTACACGGATTATATTGTGGGCAAGCCCAAAAACGTCTTGTTAATCAGTGTAATCCATCTATATCTGTGAGCAAATAATTGTACCATGCTACTGGACGATTAAAATCGTCTATCTCTCGTTTTCATCCCCTGCCTAAATGCTAGGGGCTTTCAACTTCGTCTATGGTAAGGGTGACTCGCCGCAGGTTAGGATAAAGGATGAAGTGACCATCACTTCACCCTTTGTCCTTGACAACTTCAATTTCAGATATGTCAAATACTTGGTGGGAAATACAAATTATCTGCGAATCTGTCCAAGAAGATTCCATCTTTTGGCGACTGGAAAACTTTGGTTGTCAGGGTACAGCTAGCGAAAGAAAGGGCGATCGCTCTATTATCAAAGCCTATGTACCAAAAATCAAGGTTCAACTCCTAGATTTATCGGCATTGTCATTATTATTACGTCAAGACGCTCTGTGTTTGGGGGGTGGGGAACCAAATGTGTCTTGGCAGTTGATTGATGAGGAAGATTGGGCAAGTAGCTGGAAAGAATATTGGCAGCCAGAAGAAATTGGCGATCGCTTTTTGATTAATCCTGCTTGGATACCAGTACCAGAAAACTGCGATCGGCTGGTTCTCAGACTTGACCCTGGTGTAGCTTTTGGAACAGGCAATCATCCTACTACCCAGTTATGTTTGGAATCCCTGGAGATGCGATTTGCTCCCGATCCTTATAGTCAAAAATCACTGGATAAAGATGTGGTAATTGCTGATATTGGCTGTGGCTCTGGTATTCTTTCTATCGGCGCATTACTGCTAGGAGCAAAACAAATATATGCAGTAGATATAGATCCCCTAGCAGTGAAATCAACTATGGATAACCTTGCCCTCAATGATATTGCTCCTGAACGTTTGGTGGCAAGAGAGGGTAGTTTAGATGTATTGTCTCAAATGATTCCAGCACCGGTGGATGGGATTGTTTGCAATATTCTCGCCCATGTAATTATAGATTTAATTCCAGGTATGAGTGCGATCGCTAAACCAACTACTTGGGCTATTTTGAGTGGTATTTTAATCGAACAGTCCCAAGATGTGGCTGATGTCTTAGAACAACATGGTTGGCTAGTTGCTACCCTATGGAAAAGAAAAGAATGGTGTTGCTTAAATGTCAGACGTTCTTAACCTGAGTTCGGAGTTCGGTGTTCGGTGTTCGGAGTTAAAATTAACGTGAGTTCAAGGAAACTAAAAAACAGCAGGAGGTAGAGCAGGTAAGTCTTTGGGGTAAATGTCAAGGGATGGTTTTTGAGGCAAATAGGTATAAGCCGCCAAACCAGCCATCAAGTTAACTAAAAAATTAAAAATACTACGATGACGGGAATGTTCTATCTGACACAGAATATGGGTGCATTCAACGATACTCCCAAAAGTAACCCCACCTTGGATGAGAGTGAGAGTCAACCGCCCCACCCACAAGGGGATGGGGTTTTACGCGCATCAAATAAAATTCTGCACTCTCTGCACCACTTCCTTTGCTTTTAGTGCCCCTTCAATTTTTTCCACAGCTTGACCCTGCTTAAAAAGCATGAGAGTGGGTAGGGCATAAACTTGATATTGGCTAGCCAATTGAGGATACTTTTCTGTATCAATCTTAATAATTTTCAGTTGACCTTGGAGTTCGGCATTAACCATCTCTAGTTCCCGCGCCATTATCTGACAAGGGCCACACCAGTCGGCATAAAAATCTACTAATACTGGTACATCAGAACTAGATAGCATATCCTCGAAGCTATTAAATTGCTTTTTAGTCGCCATATGACCCACCATTATGTTTATTCTTTGATTTCAATGGTAGTTCTTGCAACTAAAAATCGGTGTAACATCATTTTTTCTTAATAGAACCACAAGGGGGAAGAGGGAAGGAGTGAGGGAGTGAGGGAGTGGGGGAGTGAGGGAGTGGGGGAGTGAGGGATTGTAGACACGAAGTGGCTTCTCGTAGACACGCAGTGGCTTCCCGCAGGGTAGAGTAGAGTAGGAGTGAAAGAATTAAGCTGTCAACCGTCAACTGTCAACTGACAACCATCAACTAACAACTAACAACTAACAACCAACAACTAACAACCATCATCCCTCTGCTCCCCTGCCTTTTCCTGGCTATCTTTGTGAATCAAGTGTTAACTTTATTCTTCTGTCGCGCCATTCCCATTTAAAATTGACATGATGCTCTTATAGTTGTGAACGTGTCTGAATCTGCGTCATTCCGAGAAAAATACCTGTCCTTAATTGACGAAATTGTGCAAGCCACTCTCCAAGGTAAAATTAGTTCTGGGGAGCAGGTGTATCGAATGTTGCTCAAAAGTATGACTATGGGCACGGGGGAGATATTTGAGATGGCTTTGAGCGAGAGCCTCAATTCTACCCAGCAGCTAGTAGACAGGGAAACGGATGAACTCAAACAAGCAAAAGCCAATCGCCGTTTGAGAGCGATGAAAACCATTCAAACTCAATGGTTAAGGGCACAAGAGCAAAATCAAGCCGCAGAAGCGATCGCATCTGCTGCGAAAGAAATTACCATTGCTGGGGAGGAGGAGCGTTTAGGGATTTTATTAAGTACCATTGACCCCAATCGCAAATATCCCCTCAATGTCCAACAATTGCAACAACTGTCAAAATCTTTAGGTCAGTTTGCCCAAGCAGATTCAGATTTACAACAAATAGCTGACGGAATTAGCTGCGGTGTTGCTACCTGGGTCAGATTGCAAGAACACCTGCTCAGTTGGATGTACGAACGGCAGGAATCCTTGGGATTTGGTGGTGTTCCAGGGGAGGGGGGACCTTGGGCATTGTGGGCAAAAAAGGCTAACAGCAGACTACCCCAGGCATTATTTCGCACATTGGCAATGGAAGAATCCTTAGGGGAATTTGCTGATGATTATGATTACGATGATATTACCTTGGGTGAATGGGTAGAGTTAACCCTGGTTTTACAGTACATCCAACGAGGGCTAGTGAGTTGGTTTGACAACCAACCTTATAATATTGAAGCGGGTTCTAAGTTATCGATTTCCACGTTTTTGACCTTTGCTGTGATTTGGAGCCAATTGGCAGACAGTTTTGGGTTTGATACGCCATACGGAAAGTGGGCATCGCAAATCATGTTACAAATATTGCGTATTTTTGCCCAAAAACCGTATTTTCCCATGTATGGGGGAATTTTCGCTTCCTTCTCTGGTAGTTACCTGCGGGATGCATTGAACTATTTAGATGAACCACTGCGCTATGTGGAAGGAACCCAAGAGAAAGCTAGAATTTTGACACTGCTGGGCTATTCCCAACGAGCATTAGGGGAACATGAACGTTCTTTTTCCTTTCACCAACAGGCTTTGGATATAGCCAGAAATGCCAGCGATAGACCTTGTGAAATTGCCAATCTCAACCATCTTAGCCGTACTTGTGTTGAGGAGGAAAATTATGGTGAGGCGATTGATTACAGTCAAAGGGCTTTAATTCTCAGCAGGCAAGCGGGGGATAAAACTGGAGAAGCAAATGCTTTGGCAAATTTGGGTTATAGCCAAGTTATGCAAGCCCAGGAGTTGGAAAGGCTAGAACCAGAAACCTATGAAATGGCGATTAACTACCTACAACAGGGTTTAAAGTTATCAGAGCAGTTGGGGGATTTACAGAGCAAGGCTTTGTGTTTGAGTAGCTTGGGTGTGGCTTACCAAGTAATTGAACAATATCAGGATGCGGTGACAAATTTAGAAGCAGGGTTTAAGGTAGCGCAGGTTTCTGGGGACTTATATCTCCAAGGTTTGAATTTAGCTAATTTAGCGGAAGCTAATTATAGTTTGGAAAATTTAGAAAGGGCAATTTATACGGGTTGTTTGGGGATGTATTTGTTAAATCAAATTGCTTCCTATGAATGGCGCAAACCTGCGGGGTTACTCAGCATTTTGCAAGGGAAAATGGGAGAAGAAGCTTTTCAGGCAACATTAAAGCAGCATCGTCCCCGGATTATTGCTGTGATTGGTGTGGATGGTTATGATTATATCCCCCAGTTGATTGCAGAGTATCAGGGAGAGGAGTGAGGGAGTAATAAGTTTGGACTTTGGACAAAAAACGTATTTCAACAGAATAATTCTGTTGAAATACAAAAATATTTTTATCTAAACCTAAAAGCGATAATAAGAACCGGAACGGGCAGATTGGATGACTGTTGCATTGTTCCTAGTACTTGTTCCATCTATTCGACATTTAGAAGAATATGTATACCTAACACTTACATAACCACTAGGAGCTCTAAGCCCACAAATAGTTTGTCCGGAACGGGGAGTTTGGATGATTGTTGCATTTTTCCTATTACTTGTTCCATCTATTCGGCATTTAGAAGAAGATCTATACTCAACACTTACATAACCACTAGGAGCTCTAAGCCCACAAATAGTTTGTCCGGAACGGGGAGTTTGGATGACTGTTGCATTTTTCGTAGTACTTATTCCACCTATTGGGCATCTAGAAGAATATCTATACTCAACACTTACATAACCATTAGGAGCTCCAAGCCCACACCAGGTTGCTCCTGGAGTGGGAGGAGGGTTAGGTCCAGAACCACCAGGGCTAGGCTCAGAACCACTAGGGTTAGATCCAGAACCACCAGGGCTAGGCTCAGAACCACCAGGGCTAGGCTCAGGATTTGGAATTGCGATAACTTCAAACAGCTGTTCCTGAGAATCATTACAGGGTCTCAATCGCAAACGTCCACCGAGCTCTGTCATACATTTGCCATTTTGTTCATTCACCAAACGTACAGTTCTACCAGTCATCCCACTCTTAACATCAGACCTTGTATAATTTATTCCATATTCATCTTGTATCCTCCATCTCTCCAAAGAAATTTTGCGACATTCGCCTCTACTACCAGAGTAATATCGAAGATCGTAATTGTTAGATTTTGACCCAAGACAACGACTTCTTTTTGAAGCATTTCGGATATAAAATACTTCAGAGTTAAAAGTTTCGACTATTTCCCAATTATATCGTGTCGTTTCGTTAGAACAAGACCATAACCCTACTTTGCTATCCTTCCTAGACCCTCCAATACACTCCCAAGGTACTGTTTCAGATTGAAAACGTATGGCAGGTATCTGACCATAAGCACTAGGAGCGATAGTCATTAATATAACAGTAGATAAAACACTTCCTGCAAATGTAATTCTAAACACAAACACTCCTCCATTTGACGCTGAAATTTTGCCACTCTTCTTTTTATTTTGAAATTTTTAGACACAAATTATATCTCCTGAAAGGGGAGATAATAAATTATTTTATGTACAGTTAAGTGTTTACAAAAACTCTTGATTTCGGGCTTCTTTATTTGCAAATTCTTAATCTGATTGTTTTAATCTGATTGTTTTATAAGTTGACCCAATTTTTCCACCAGCTATTTCAAACTAACTGGAGTGTTTTCCCAATCATAATTAGAGATTTATATGACATAAATAAGACACTTTAAATCCATAGTTTTTAATATACCATAAATATCTAAATATTTTCTGTGGTAACAAAAAAATTATAGGCTAAGAAAAGACTATGATAAAAATTGACAGATCCCCTAATTATGTATTGTTATTAGTGTGTTAGTTGCTGCCTTTTATGAGATTAATTGTTACTAGTTGTTAGTGTGGATTGTTTCTTATAACAAAAACTTTGTAACTGTAAAATTGTGATAATCATATATATGTAGCAGTTTTATTTCAAGTGCAATAAAGTAGGTAGATAAAATTGTATGATTTTAACTTTTCTTTCTTTTTGTTGTGAAATATTTATTCTAAAATTTCTGTATATATCAATACAGACTGAGTCATGAGTAATAAGACTGTAATTACTTTTGTTGATACTGGTAATCAAACAGATATTTGGTCGGCTTCAAGGTCAAGTAATTAGGCGAACAACAAAGCAGCCTGTAGTCAAAAAACAGTCTAAAACAACACCTGTAAATAATAAAGCTACGTAATTACTCTTTGGACTTTGGACAAAATAAGTAATAAGTAATAAGTAATTAGGACTTACGCAACTGGCATATTTTTTCTGTAGGGTGTGTGACGCTGAGAGAATATAGCAGCGGTTTTCACTTGGATGGAATACAGTCTTGTGGGATGGGCTTATAGCCTGTCTTAAATATTAGGAATAAACTTTGTATTCTACTCAACCGAAAACTGCTATATTTGAACGTAGCAATCAGACTTGTAAACTCACGCACCAACCACCGATTGTGACACGCAGCTTTAGTCCTGGTAATAAAGAATTAAATCCCCTCGCTATGAATCAATACCGTTCACTTAAGCCTGAAAATACAAATGGCGTAAGTTGGACTGAGGGAGGAAACCCAACATTATCAACGTGATTGTTGGGTTTCACTTCGTTCCACCCAACCTACTATTTTTATTAACTAATTCTTCCCCTACACCCCACACTCGTTCCATCACTCCATCACTCCATCACTCCTTCCCTCCTTCACTCCTCCCCACCTCTTCCCACCACGGGAATGCCATGACTAATTTTCTTCGTCGGGTGTAGTATGACTTCTTCACCCCTGGAGATACCTTGCTGAATTTCTGCGGATAAATCACTGCGATGTCCAATCTTAATTTGTTTGCGATTGGCTTTACCATCTTTTACCGTGAAGACACACCAAGATTTACCACAACGAAACAAAGCACTTAGGGGTAGTTGCAACACATCCTTGTCTTCCCAAACCACTATCCGCACATCAACCCGGTATGCATCCCCCAGGGAACGAGAGGAACTAATAAAATCACCAATCACATTCACCCTTTGCTCTTCCACTCCCAAGGCAGAAATTTTGGTAAATGCCGCAGGTTCCACCAGCCTGACTCTTCCCAGCAGTGGCTCCATATCCCGTCCTCCATCAATGAGGATGCTATTACCCGGCTTGATATTTACCGCATCTCTCGAAAGGACATCAATTACTAATTCCAGTTGGGAAACATTTCCTAATTCCAATAAGGAAGTACCAGATGTGACAAACTGGGCACTTTTTTTCTGTATCCGCAAAACTTTACCTGCTACTGGTGCGCGAATATCTGTACGAGCTGCATCATCCCTTAATTTTTCTAATTCTGCTTCCACACTAGCTATGCGGGCATCGTAAACTTTGAGGAGATAGTCGGGATCTTGGCGCTCTTGTTGTAACACCGTTAAAGCTGCACGAGCTACTTCTACTTCTGATGCAGCAGATTTGGCAGCTAATCTGGCTGTTTCTAATTCCTTGGCTTTAGTGGTTTCATTCAATTCTGCGGTTTCCCGGTTTTGGCGAGAAATTGCTCCACTAGATTGTAACCTTTGAGCGCGTTGCCGATCGCGTTTTGCTTGTTGCAGCGCTGCTTGGGCTTCTGCTACCTTGGCCTCCTGTTGTTTTTGGTCAGCGATCGCTTTTTGAATTCTAGTTCTGGCTTGCTCTAAACTAGCTGCTTTGGGGCGTTGGGTAGCGACTCCTTCCCGTTGTGCTTGCCATTGTGCTAACCTACCCAAGGCTTCTTTGACGGAGGAGGTTAATGGTAAAGGCTCAATGCGAGCCAGCAAATCTCCCTCTTTGACTCGATCGCCTTCATATAACTTAATACGAGTTAGTCGTCCATTTACCGGTGCTGAGACTATAAAGCGATCGCGAATCCGGGTTTTACCTTCAGCATCTACTGTTACCTGTAGTTTACCGTCAGATACTTTAGCGGTTTCTACAGGTATGGGCACGGGACGAAATGCCCAAACAACTAGGGCGAATATACCAATAGCGATCGCACCATAAATCATTTTTTGGGCTGACAGGCGAGGGAGATGGAGCCGCTTTTTTGGGCGTTCTCTCAGGGGGCGATCGTCATTTACTGGCTTAGGTAATAGCTTCATAAGCGAACTACAATCTCACCTATATATTAACGTGAGTTAGACAGCGATCGCGGGTGTGAGCGATCCCTCAAAATTAATTTAATCGACCACTAAGCAAGTAAGACTGATGTAATCGGCGGATTTAAGGGCAAAGAAAGGGCACGGCATCTGTAAGATTACTCTATGGTGGTAAAGATTGTGGATGCCGTGCCCCTACGGGATAATTTGTTTTTTGGGTTTTTATACCATTACATGGTTAAAGATTGCGGATTGGTTTCAATCAATTTCGCTAAATCTTGTAAAAATGCCGCAGCAGGAGCGCCATAAATGATCCGGTGGTCACAGGTCATATTCACCTGCATTTGTCGCCGCACGCCGAACATACCATCCTCTGTGGCAACAACTTGGGGACGGGATGCACCGATGGCAATAATCGAACCCTGTCCGGGAGGTAAAATTGCATCAAATCTATCCACACCAAACATTCCTAAGTTGGATAGGGTAAATGTACCAGTGCTGTACTCTTCAGGTTGTAATTTTTTTGCCCTTGCCTTACTTACCAAGGATTTCCAATTGCGAGATAGGGAATAAATATCCAACTGGTCTGCATTTTGTAACACTGGGGTAATTAATCCACCATCATCCATAGCTACGGCTACAGCGATATTAATTGCTGAAGGATAGACAATTGACTGCTCAGAATAGGCTGCATTGATAATGGGATGCTTTTGTAAGGTGAGCGCTACTGCTTTTGCTAGTAGTGCCGTCATAGTTACACCCTTAGATTTAATTTGCTTATATAACTGATCTAGGGCATCGGTAGTAATTGTGTAACCAACATGAATAATAGGCACGGATAAACTGGCGACCATATTCCGTGCCACGGCATTTTGCAGTGTATTTAAAGGTACTGTCTGACCAGGGACAACGGGAGCTATGGGTGCGGGTGCTGGTGCGGGTGTGGCTGCTATTGTGGGTACTGGTGCTGGTGCCACAGGTACAGTTGGTTGTGTGGTCTTACCCACGGCTGCTTCCACATCGACTGCAACAATACGACCGTAAGGGCCGCTACCAGTAAGATTGGTTAAATCTACTTTCAACTCCTTAGCCAGCTTACGTGCCCGGGGAGAAGCCACAATGCGTCCGGAACGGGAGCCATTAGAGCCATTTGCAGATGCTACAACTGTTGTTGCTGCCGGGGTTGTATCTGCTGGGGAACTGGTACTAGTACTGGCAACAGGGGCAGGTGTAGGAGTTGCTTGGGTTTTGGCTTGAGCGATCGCCGTTTCAATTTCGGCTTCAGTTTCTGCCAACAGCGCAATCGCCGCTCCTACCGCAGCACTTTCACCTGCTGGTACTACAATGTGTGCCAGATATCCTTCATAAAAGGATTCCACATCCATATCTGCCTTATCTGACTCCACAACCACCACTGTTTCGCCCTTCTCTACCTTATCTCCGGGGGATTTTTCCCAGGAAACTATTTTACCTTCGGTCATGGTGGAACTGAGTGCGGGCATAAATACTTCGTGAATGCTCATAGGGAGGTTTGGCGAATCGACAATTGATAGAATTTAACGGCTAGTGCCAGATTGAATTGTATCTTGACTCTAAATATATTGGGAGAATCTAAAATCTCAAATCTCAAATCCAAAATCGAATTACGGGCGGAACTATCTTAAAACTTAATGGTCTACATTATTTGTATTTCTTATCACGACTCCATAACGCAAAAGATTGAGCCAAAAGCAAGAAGAAAATGTGTCACTCCTCAATCTAAAATGCGACCAGATAACTAAACTGTTTGAAATGGCTTTTTAAGTTTTATGTCGGCAAAGTCAAAAATTTTGGTCATTGTGATACTTGGTATCTTTGCCACAGTTGCTACTGGCTTACGTCTTGGCAATCATCAGCCATCGATACCAATAGATACTGCAAAACACAAGCAACAGCAAAATTTACCCGTTGCTATGCCAGTCCGGAATGTTGTGGCGAATCCGGAGCAAGTGAACTATGTATCTATACCACTAGATAGCATCCAATATTCATTGCAAGGAAGCGATCCGGCAGGACTGGCGATGAATGCCTTTTACAACCGCAAATTTAGAGGCAAAACCCGTAAAGTAGAGGTGGTTTATCCCCAACCGAACCAAGCTTTAGTCACTATCACCCGAATTAAACCTGTAGGGGATACTGTTGAGGTGATGAAATATCGGGCGAGATTATCCAGTTTTGGGCGATCGCTCTTGGTCAGTTCCCCCCCTCTATGGGAAATTGTCTGGGCTGGCTACCAAAGACAATGTTGGGATAGTCCCGCACCAACAGATGTTAAGACAATTTCTGTTAATTCCTCTTGCTAAGAGAACCGGGCAACAGGTATAAAATACTGAATATTTTTTACGTGTTTTTGCTGATTTTGAGATTCTGAAAAATTTACCCAACAAGGTTGTTATCTTGGGAATACAAAATCAATTTGTGTGAGGAGTGTATCTGATTTTGTATGAGGGAAAATAATAGCATCTTGGATTTTAGATTTTAGATTGTGAAAGAGCTACTATATAAGCTTTTCATACTTCCACCTGTCGCAATTATTTTTACCAACGGATGGTTGATTGTTCAAATTGGTACAAGTATCAGCCCAACCTCTGATTATACTATCGTTTGATGGGGATTTAGCATGAAGAATTTAGAATTATTATCCCATCAACTACCAACTACCAACTACCAACTAACAACTAACAACTAACAACTAAATATACCCATTTTCCCCCCCTTCCAGTTGCCAACCAAGGGCATTAGCAACTTGTGCGGCTAATTCTAAGGGATTGAAAGGTTTAGCGATCGCAGATTTTAAACCCATTTGAGCATAACGTCGGCGATCGGTTGCTTGGATTTTTGCTGTTAATAAAATTACAGGAATTGCTTTGGTATCGGGATTTGCTTGTAAATGCTCAAAGGTAGTGGGACCATCCATATCAGGCATCATCACATCCAGGAGAATGGCATCGGGATGAAAATCTGCCGCTTTACTAATGCCTTCTTTGCCAGAACTGGCGGTTAATACTTCCCAACCAGCTACGGTTTCTAAACATATCTTGGCAACTTCTTGGATATATTCTTCGTTATCAACTACCAGAATGCGCTTAGTTGTCATTAATGTCCCCCTGTTCCCTAGTTTGGGTGATGCGCTGGATTAATCCTAATACGTGTTGCTCAAATTTTTGCGTTGTCACCCTTCCTTTGGTAAGAAATTCCGTGCGTCCAAGTTTGAGTCGATTACGTTCGGAGTCATCTAAATCCTTGCCAGAATAAACTACTAAGGGAATGTTATAGAGTTGATTGTGCTGTTGCAACCACTCCACTACATCAAAACCATCACCTTCTGGTAAACCAATATCAAGAATCATTAAGTCTGGGTTGACTGCTTGGCTGAGATGGATGGCTTCCCTACCAGTACTGGCAAGGCTAGTTTCAATATCATGACTTTCTAATACTGTGGTGAGAATTTCGGCAGTTTCTGGATCGTCTTCTACTACCAAAATACGTACTCGCCGGGAAGAAGGAGCAATGGCTTGTCTGAGAGAATTGAACAATAAGCTGGCTTCTAATGGTTTGCTCACCCAATCCACAAAATCAGAACTGGGTTGATTGTCAGAGGTAGGTTGGCACACACTACAAATAATGATGGGGATATCTTGGGTATCTGGTCTTTCTTTTAACACAGCCATCACTTCCCAACCATTCATTCCTGGCATCAATAAATCTAGTAAGATTGCGTCTGGATGTTGATTGGAAGCAATTTGAATTGCCACCTCCCCGGAATCGGCAACCAAAACACGATAGTTTTGTTTTTCCAGCAGAGTTTGCAACTCCTGGAGAATTTGCGGATCATCGTCGCAAATTAGTACTAATGGGGAATGTTTATCAGTGAGATCGGAAATTCCCTTGGGACTGGGAACAGGAGTGGGAGAGGCAGAACAAGGTAAGGTAAAGGAAAAAGTACTACCTTCTCCCAGCACACTTTCTACCCAAATGTTTCCCCCATGTTGTTGAACAATACTTTTGCAAATTGCCAAACCCAAACCAGTTCCGTCATGGTGGCGAGAATCGGAGGAATCTACCTGTTGAAAGCGTTCAAAGATATTGTCGAGTTTATCTGCGGGAATTCCCCGTCCTGTATCTTCTACTTGAAGCAATACCTGGGATTGATAGTGGGAGTTATTTTCACTATCCACCTGTTGTAATTGGGCCGTCAGCCATACGGTAGCATCCCGGTGAGAAAATTTAATGGCATTGCTGAGTAAGTTGGTTAAGGTTTGCACTACCCGGTCGAAATCTGCCCACACATGGGCGGAAATACTCTGAATATCCAGATTTACACCCGCTTTATCTGCCAAGGGTTGGATGACATTCACCGCCTCTGTAATTAAGTCAGACACATTGCAGGTTTGCTTTTCCATTTTGACTTTACCTGACTCAATGCGCTCGATATCTAAAATATCGTTAATCAACCTCACCAGGCGTTCCGTACTGTCAACGGCAATTTGTAGCAAGCGTTTTCCTTGTTCTGAGTCTGGGGGAATCATCCCACTGGCTAACATCCCCAAGGAACCGTGAATGGAGGTTAGGGGAGTACGCAACTCATGACTAGTTACGGAGACAAACTCATCCTTCATCCGTTCAATGTACTTGCGATCGCTAATATCTTGCAAGTACACGGTATAAATTATTTCTCCTCCCAAATCCAACTTGGAAATGGAAGCCTCCGCCGGAAATTCTGTCCCATCCTTACGCAGACCGAATATTTCCCGTCTTTCCCCCATGGGACGAGCAACTTTAGCTGATTTGCCAAATTCATTGACATACTGACGATGTGCTGCGGTATACCTTGATGGCAAGAGTAAATCCAGGGACTTTCCCATGACTTCCTGGGCAGAATAGCCAAAAATTTTCTCCGCCCCTTGGTTAAATAAGGTAATTTTTTGTTGATTATCAATGGAAATAATTGCATCATCAGCAATTTCCACAATCCCGGCGAATCGGGCTTGGGAATGACGCAATTCTTCTTGTGCCCGTTGGCGTTCGTTTAGTTCTGATTGTAGTTGTTGATTCGTTTTTTCCAGTTCTGCCGTGCGTTCTATCACTCTTTGTTCCAATTCTGTCTTCGCCTGACGTAAAGCCTGCTGGGTATCCTGGCTTTCCATGGCAGCAGATAGGACATTGGCAATGGATTGGATAAAATTGATATCGCTTTGGGTAAAAGTTCTTTGTTGACTAGAATAAACTCCCAATACACCATAGGAACCATTACGTTTGGCAATGGGTACAGTTACACCGCTAATGATGCCATGTTCCCGTAATAGTAAGGAACCAGCAAAACGGGTTTCTGTGGGTAAATTGGCAACAATTACAGGTTTTTGTACGGATAGGGTGTAACTAGCCCCGGTATCATCTAGGTCAATTGTTGCCTTCCCTACCAACCCTTCACGCCACCCGACACCAGCCCGTAGCAACATGGTATTACCTGCTGGTAGTAATTCCAATAACTGGCAATATTCCACCTCCAGGTTTTCGGCTACCATCACTACCGCTTGATTAATTAAATCCTCTAGTTTTGTCCCTAAAAGTGCCGATTCTCCCAGCTTTGCCACTGCTGCTTGTTGTTCAATCCGAGCCTTGAGTTTGGCTTCTATTTGTTGAAAACTCAGATTAGATGCTACATCCCCAGAAGACTTGAGGGGTTGGGATTGAGTGACCCTTTGCCGTAACTTGATCCGTTCCAAGCGATTGATAATCCGAGTTACCAATTCTGGCCCAACAATGGGTTTGCTGACAAAATCATCAGCACCAACGCTAAAAACTTGATTAATAATGTTAGGGTCTTGGTGTACCGTGAGGAATAAAATCGGTAAATCGCTCCATTGGGGGTCATTGCGTACTACCTGGCACAGTTCCAAACCACTGACTGCTGGCATTTCCACATCTAGAATTAGTAAATCTGGTGCCACAGTTTCCAGGGTTTGCCAAAACCGTTGAGGATTCCTGAGTTTTGTCACCTTAATTCCCCAAGGTTGCAACAGGGTGTGTAAAACTGCCCCAATTTGAGGATCGTCATCTACAACCAGGATGTGAGCTTCTCCGTGGGGAGCATTTTGCCATATCTGGTTAACTGCTGCCAATACTTGAGGTACATCTAGGGGCTTTTGCAAGAATGTATGCCCACCATTGCGAACTACTTGTAGTCGGTTACTAAAATCACTTTCTGCCGTAAATACAATGGCTGGTACGGGGGGTTTGCGGGATCTCAACTCCCACAGCAAATTAAAACTATCCTCATGGCTGGGGGAAACATCGGGATCGAGGAGAACAACATTGGGATGCTCGCGATAAAGTTTACTCCTAGCAGTTTCAATACTATCGGCAATTGTGACTTTAATTCCTTGAGTTGTAGATGCTTGGGCAATTTCTTCGGCGAGGGTGCGATCGCTATCTACAATTAACAGTAAAGGATGATGATCTTCTGCCGGTGGTAATGCTGCTAAAGTTTCTTGGTGACGTTCTATTTCTCGACGTAATTGCTTTACCCAATTACCAAATTGGGTAATTTCTTCCGCCTTCCAAGTACGAGTAATTTTCAGTTGCTGCTCAATTTTTTTACCTAACTCAGAACCAAGTGCCAAACCAAAAGTACCTAATGAACCCCCTAGACTATGGGCTTCTGCTTGTGCTTGCTTGCGGAGTTGGGAGCGCAACGTTTTATGGCGAGCAGCCTCAGATGCTGACTCCAACACACTCACTTGCTGATTTACCCTATCTTCATAGCGACTCCAAATACTTGCAATTGCCGCCAGAGTTTGTTGTTTCCAAGATGTTGCTGGTGTTACGGCTGTCTTTCCTACACCCTGGAGAGAATTATGTGCCTTGTGTTCTCTCCCTGGCAAAGTTTTTTTCTGGGATAACTCATCCTGTGGCTTGAGACGATAACCAATTCCATATACTGTTTCAATCAAATCTCCCGGCGCACCCATCGCCTTGAGCTTCATCCGCAATCCCTTCACATGGGTACGTACCGCTTCTTCTCCGGGAGTATCTTCATAGGACCAAAGATGCTCCAAAATCATGCCACAGCTAAATACTCGCCGACTGTTGCGTAAAAATAACTCCAGTAAGGCATATTCCTTAGGTGTTAGGGATAATTGCTCTTCGTTATATGTAACTTCACAACTAGTGGGATCTAGGCGCAAATGATCCCATTCCAATATTGGTTGGGAAGTTAAACTACCCCGACGTAATAAAGCACGGATACGAGCGACTAACTCTTCTTGATCGAAAGGCTTAACAAGATAGTCATCCGCACCCGCATCTAAACCTATGGCCTTGTCATGACTGCTATCACATCCTGTCAATAAAAGGATGGGCATTCGCAATCCTTGGGATCTGATTTGACGACAAAGACTAATACCATCTATCTTAGGTAAGATGACATCTAAAATAATTACATCATAATCAAAAACTTGGATTAAATCCCAAGCCACTTCCCCGTCTGAAGCAACTTCCACCGCATAATTTTGGCTACTAAGGACAGCATCCAGAGCATCTGCAACCAGCCTGTCATCTTCTACCACTAATATCTTCATTTTAAAAGCTTCATTGATGGTAATTTTGACTAAAAACTTAGTGTTTGTAAGAATTGTAATTTCAATTTAGCTAAAGGTAGTAACCATGTTAATCTTACAAAAATATTCACCATAGAATTCATATTAGTTAACAAAGTCAACAGGGAATTTACAAATATTCAAAAAATTTTTGATCAGTCACCCTGAGTTTAGATCCCCGACTTCTTAAAGAAGTCGGGGATCTGTGGCCCACCTCTCCCTGCCTGATTCCATGAGACTCTGTTACCATAGATACTCACAATTTCCTCAAATTTGCTCTTGACAATGAAATAGAATTTGGTAATTCTCAAGGCGATCGCATCTGCAAATCAGGAGACATACTTCCGGTAGGCTTCGCCATAAATTCAAAAGTCAAAAATACCCAAAAATAAATTGACTGTAGGGGCACGGCATCCACAATATTTTCACCTATGCAACAATATTAAACACGCCGTGCCCTAACCATGAATATTTGAACCCAGTGACAGGGACGTGATTGCATTTGGGTAAACCAATGGGTTGTGGGCACGGCGACATTCAGATTCTGGCATGGGAAAAAAGTCAGTGGATGCCGTTGGGTTTTGGGCACGGCGACATTCAGATTCTGGCATGGAAAAAAATCGGTGGATGCCGTTGGGTTGTGGGCACGGCGACATTCAGATTCTGGCATGGAAAAAAATCGGTGGATGCCGTTGGGTTGTGGGCACGGCGACATTCAGATTCTGGCATGGGAAAAAATCGGTGGATGCCGTTGGGTTGTGGGCACGGCGACATTCAGATTCTGGCATGGGAAAAAATCGGTGGATGCCGTGCCCCTACATTACTGCAACACACAAATGACTGAGAAACAGGCAGGAAATCTTATTGATGAATGTGAGCAGTTGATTAAAATTATTGCTAAGTCAATAGTAACGAGTAAAGAGAAGTTGAATAAATAATTGTTTGACTTTTGACTTTTGAATTTTGACTTCCGCGAAGCGGTTAGCCTATGACTATGTAGAGAAAGTACCCAAAACTGTGCTTGACAAATTGCCTGAAGTAACTATATCTTACAGGTTACAAGTCTTTGCGCGAGAGAAGAGACTCTTAGACGCTCCAATAGCGGCAAGTTCATGTTTTATTTCCAAAATGACTTCTGTTGAAGACTTTTTTATACCAAAAATTTCATCCACTTGCGCTAACATGTCAATCATTTTTTGCTCTATTTGACCAACAGCGTTCTTATCCTTGCTCGCGTTTAGGAAGCTGGGAGGGAGCACAATGGGCAGGTGAGCTTTGGGGGCATTTAAATCGAAAATCAAATTATTCCATCCAACGTGTTTGTACCATTTTTCCCATACTCTATTATCATACTGCTCCGTGCCGCCCAGACTCTCATAAATTTCTTTCTGGACGCTAAAACCAAATTTACCTTGACTGTTGTCTTTCCAAAGCTGGTTGATTGTGCGTAAATCTTCACAGGGAAAATTCTCATAGTCTTCTGGTTCTAAGAATTGTCCTTCTGACTTACCTACCGTTTGAATCATCAGGCGATAGGTTTCTTGATTTGCTTGTTCCCACTGTTTATTTTTGAGATAATTCTCTAGATGTTGATAGAATGACTTACTAACACTTTTTTGTAGCTGCTGTAACTCCGCTTCTCTTTCAGAATCGTTTTTATATCGTGGCGATTCTTTGAGGCATTTATGGGCTAAGTTAATAACTTCTTGTTTTCTGATATTTAAAAAAGCACGAATTAAATTGCTCGGATTTACTTGACCGCAATAGAGTAAAATCGTTTCTTTCCACCAAGAATCTTGCCAATGCTCTAACAATAATTGTTCTTGTTTTCGCGCTTTAATTTCAGCAGCAGCTAAATATCCTTGAAAGCTTAAATGAGCAAATTCTAAATCCTCATCTCGCTTGACAATCAATTCGCTGACATCCACGATTTGATTCAAAAACTCTGAGACTGCTACACTATTGCCAAAATCTAGGTTTTGCAGGTGATTATCAATCCAAGTTTCTAACTCCCGGCGATTGATGGATGGCTGGTTAGACTTCACCATAGTCAAAGCCACTTTTTGTAAAATCTGTTGACTTTCCGGGAAAGGCACTAACATATCAATGCCTCTAGAACGGGGTCTGTCTTTGAGTTGGAGAGTAAGGATATCTTGATATAATTCGCAGCGTCGTTGCGGTAATTGTTGACCCGCGTAACTACGGTGCAAGTTGGCAATCATATTCAACAACAGAGGGTTTTTGGCTAAAACCTCTAGTTCGGGACGTTGTTGAAGCTGTTGCAGGAGATTAGCGACATTGCTGTTGGCTATCTGCTTGACTTCTGGCGTGTTTCTACCTGCCCTGGCATAACGTTCTTGAGTCAGATACCATTTCTCAATAAAGCGTTGTCTCTGGTTGGCATTGAAGGATTTGACATAGAGTTTGCTACTGGGTGAATTGGTTGCGGCATAATCCTTATAACCTCCTGGGCGTGAGGTGAGGATAAACACAGATTTTTGATAATTCCCCATCTGCTTGCCAAGCCATTTGCTGACTCTTTTACGCCATTCTGGTTTCACCTCATCAAATCCGTCGAACATCACCAGCATTTTCCCGTCTTGTAGCTGATTTTTAGCCCATTGCGGCGGTAATTTTAAATCAGCCCCTGATGGCAAACTAGGAATGTGATGTTTTTCTATGAAACTAGGTAAGTCTAGATTATGCTCAGTAGCGATTATTTCCTGCCATTTACGGAGGGGCAGGAGAACAGGTAAAAATTGGGGCACTCTGTAGCGGCGATGGCGGTGTTTGGCATAGGTATAGGTAATATGTCGCAGTAGTGTAGTTTTTCCGTAGCCACCCCACGCTAAGATTGCCATGCGACTAAAGGTAGGATATTGCTTGATTTTCCCTAATAAGTCCCAAATGAAGAGTTCATTTTCTGCTACTGCCCGTATCAGTTCTACATCTTCTTGACGAAAACCAGGGAACATGGGCAATTCTTCCCCACTGACTCCTTTAACAAAAGCACTGCTGAGTTCTAATGGGACAAATACTTCAGATAACAAAGGGACAAATGTGCCGCGATTGTAGCCCTCGGTGCGATATTCACGGCAAGCACTTCCCTGACAACGTAGATATTTATCCTCAACTCCCGCCAACTGCCAACGAATTGCCTCATCCACTCCCTTCAACCATGCCATGAAGGAATCAACATCCTTCTTACCCCGTTCAGCAGAAATTTCTCTTAACCGTGTCAAAACAGCTTCGGTATAGGCAGCCCAGACTACTGTTACTACCATTACGGGAAACATCAGTAACGCTTGCAGCCATTCACTCTTGAGAACAAAGGAAACAAATGCCGTTCCACTACCTCCTAGGGGCATCCACTGAATGAGTGCTTGGGTAAAACCTTGAACAACCTTACGAGCTTTAGTTCGTTCGCCTTCTAAAGATGCAGGTTTTGAATCTGCTGGTTTTTCTGGTTTTGAATCTGTTGACTTTTCTTGAGAATCACCTTTTTCACTCACTGCAAAAATTCCCCTTCCTGGCAGTGAACAATATTCATTTGCGGCTGCAAACTTTCCTGTTTAATGGCTAAAAGCCTTATCAATCAGTGTAGCAACGTATTTTTTTGATGGGCATTAAGTAAGATTACATATTAGTCCTCTTATGTCACTCTGGGGAGAGAAAATCAACGTAGGTTGGGTTGAACTCATAACTTGCAGCATTCTCAATTAGCCCAAATGTCCGCCTAGGAATAAATTCCCAGGCTCAAAGACAAAGTCTGATAAATCAGACTGGGTAAGGTATGAGAGTGCGTTGAAACGCACTTCGTGTACTCGCTGTGGAAATTTATTTCCAGCTGGTTTATTGGGCTAAACTACATTAGTGCAAGTTGTTAGATTGAACGGAGTGAAACCCAACTGGGTGTACGGAAAATGTTGGGTTTCGTTCCTCAACCCAACCTACAATTGATGCTAATTTTGGGTTTGAAAACACGCCCTAGGCATTACCCATTCCATTACCCATTTTTGAGTTTCTCAACCCTCGTTAAGCGTTCTGGTTATTACCATTATCAAGAGATGATGAATTTTACACCTCAACTCAAATTCTTATTGGTTGTGATGATTGCGATCGCCAATTATAGCGCGAAAAAAGGTGAAGGATAACAGATACCTAGGATAACAGATCCCCGACTTCTTGAACTCGACTTTAGCCAATTTGGATTTCTGAGACTCATTGTCTCCAATAGCGTAAGCTGTGCGGATCAGAGCAATTTAGGGGTGAAATCCCCAAACCCTTTGAGGTCAAGAATTTTGAT
>JASJDS010000173.1 GCA_030065055.1 Calothrix sp. MO_192.B10 | reverse complement strand
CGAGATATATGGGGGTGTCGCCCTACCGGGCGACACCGACGGTGGGACATTTTATTATCTGTAAGTGCCTTAGGGTGCTAAATTAGTCAGAAAATAAGCTTGAAACCCTTGCTGGAATTGATTTACAATCATTATTTTTTGTGTTTTAAGCTTAGACTATAAGCATCTGTAACCCTTGATTTTAAAGCAAAGTTATCCACTGTAATTAAATATTTAGCACCCTATCTACGAAAGAACCACATTTGGGATGCTCCTTAATAGCTAAATCTGCTTTTGTGATAATTGTTGACTAAACTGTTCATATAGTAATTCGGTAGCCTTCTTAGTATCTAGAGGTTTAGAAAATAAATAACCTTGTCCATATTCACAACCAAGTTGCTGTAATTGTGCTTGCTGTGCTACCGTCTCTATCCCTTCAGCAACTACATCCAGATTTAATATATGACTAAGCATAATAATGGTACGAACGATCGCAGCATCTTCTTTAGTATCTCCCATTTTGCTGACGAAGGAGCGATCTACTTTCAAGGTATTGATTGGGAAACGATTTAAATAACTCAAGGAAGAATATCCCGTACCAAAATCATCAATGCTCAGCTGTAGATTCAAGCGTTTCAGTTTTTGCAGTATAGAGATAGCAGTTTCTACATCTTGCATGGCTACGGTTTCAGTAATTTCTAGTTTTATACTGTGCCCATCTAGCCCGTTTGTTTGCAAAATTTGCTCAATTTCTGCCACCAAATTTGGTTGAGTTAATTGCTGTCCAGAAAGGTTAATACTCATCATCAGTGGTACATCAAAGGGAAATTGAGTATGCCAAACAGACAATTGATGACAGGCTGACTCAAAAATCCACTTACCTAAGGGAATAATTAGCCCTGTATCTTCTGCAATGGGGATGAACTCCCCAGGAGAAATAAATCCATCTTCAGGATGCTGCCACCTTACCAGTGATTCAAAACCAACAATATTACCTGTTTTGAGGGATACAATCGGTTGATAATTGAGATAAAATTCCTGCTTATCTAGGGCACGGCGCATATCCGTCTCTAGTCGTAAACGCTTGAGAACCTCAGTATGCATAGCCGTGGAAAAGACTTGGTGACGGGCTTTACCCAAATCTTTAGCCAAATACATAGCTGTTTGACCATCTCGCAGCAGTTCTTCTGCTTTATACTGGAGTTCAGGCTGATGAAAGGCTATACCAATACTGGCGCTACTGAATATCTCTTTACCCTTGTTGTTGAAAGGCATGGACAGTTTCTGCTGTAGACTATCAGCTAGATGATTTGCTTCACTGCTATCGGTAATATTTTCCAGCAAAATAGCGAACTCATCTCCCCCCACCCTGGCAATAATTCCCTGGCTGCCGACATTAACTTTTAATCTGGAGGCGAAATAGAGTAACAATAGATCGCCCATTTCATAACCATAACTTTCATTTACTAGCTTGAAGCGATCGATATCCAAACACAGCAAGGCAAATTGTGACTTTTGCCAGAGTTTTGTATTATCGATCGCCAATTGCAAACGATACAGGAAAAGTTCTCGATTAGGTAGATCGGTGAGGGAATCGTGAAGCCGATGATACTGTAGCTTATAAGCACTGATGGTTGCACCTGTTAGCAGTAATGCTAGGGCTGGAGAAATAAGAGGTACCCAGGCTAATTGGGTAAAAAATCCCAAGTAAATACTAGTTAAAACTCCTAAGGCAACTGTTGCCATCAATATCTGGTAGAACATATTCCGCATTTTCCATCCCAGATAGCCTCCTATTACAGCCCAAGTCCATATCCAGAAACCTTCTGCCCATTCAGACCAAAACCAGAATAAAGGTTGTTTGTCTAGGGTAGTGCTGAGGATTTGGCTGACCAATTGGGTATGGATTAACACACCCGGTGTGCCTGGGTTGGTTAATCGATCCCGAGTATAAGGAGTGAAGAATCTGTCCTTAATACTGGTGGCAGTTGTGCCAATCAGCACTACCTTGTCTTTCACCCATTCCGGTTTGACTTGCCCATCCAACACTTGGCTCAGTGATACCCGCCGTGCTATGTGCCCATCCGAACGATAGTTAATAAGTATTTGATACCCTGTGTCATCAACACCTTGATACCCACCAGAATTGGCTTCTAAGGGTGACAATACAGTCTGACCTAAGTGCAGGGCATCCGGTGTCACTTTGAGTGAAATGCCTTGTTTTTCCAGATATTTGAGGCTTAGCCGTAAGGAAAAGGAGTAGAACTGATCATCTCCTTGGTAACCATAGAGAAAATTCCGGCGCACAACTCCATCTGCATCAATTACAAAATCATTGAAGCCAATTCTTTCTGGGGGTATGCCAGGGATAGGAGAGATTTCTTCAGTATTGACATCACCAAGATTATAAATGGTAATTACATTGGATGCTTGTAGTTCTTTTAACAGAGCTTCACGACCTGGTAATTGTGGGATCTCACGGTACATATCTAAGCCAATTACCCTTGGTTGAGCCTGTTGTAGTTTCTGCAATGCCTGGGAGATAGTGCGATCGGAAATTGGCCACCGTTTCTGTTTTTTAATGTCGGCTTCTGTGATTTCCACAACCAATAGCCGGGGATCGGCACCTGCATCATTTTGCAGGGACACCATATTGTCAAAAATTACTAATTCCAGGAACTGTAACCAGCCCAGTTGTTTAATACCCAACACTAGTCCAGTGATGATAATGCTGGTAGCAATGATCGATTTTTTCCACTTGAGTGTGGCAAGAGATAGTTTTATGTGAGGATAATAATAGCTATTAAATAATGAAAAAAAATTTCTCGGAAATTTAGTGAACATAAATCTTTAATATATAGATGTAGATATAGATAGATCAAAAAATGAACCCTGTAAATATAATTTTACCCCTGGGAACCGACTTTACTTATCAGCCGATAAATTGATTTCCAGAGGTAATTAATATGCGTTAAATACAAAGCCCATATGGGAATAAAAATAGCTTATTTACATATGCCATCTAACTTGAAAATGGTTGTTAGTTGTTAGTTGTTAGTTGTTAGTTGATGGTTGACAGCTTAGGTGTGGGAGCCGCAGTCGAGGTATTTTCATCTGCAGGTTGTGTACAAACGTTCATGTAGACGCGGGAAGCGCGGCTTGGAGCAGAGTGGGGCTAACTTGAAAATAGGCGCGGAGGCGCGGAGTAGGGGCGCATTGCGTGCGCCCTTGAGGAGTTTCATTCTGCTTTGGTTGTGGGATTTTCTCGTAGGGGATTGACTTGTTGCCTGATAAATAATGCAAAGCCCTACTTAACAGACACTTTTTGATCTTGTTTTATTTTCAATTTCAGCAGTGGTTTCTGTGCAATCGCATCTAATTTTTCAGACTTTAATAGCTCTTTCCAACTAGCAGCGAGCTGGGAATCATTCAGTTTGTTATAACGTTTTTGTGCCAAATTCACTAATTTATCCTGCCAAAGATTATCAGCTTCTACCCGTTTAATCCATCCATCCACACCAATATCATGAGCTCTGTTCGTCGGATCGCAGATAACTGAAAAGTGCCAACGATACATTTTATTCATAGCCAGTGGGGCTACAGAATCAGGTACACTGACATTGATTACCCCTCCAGTACTAGTTGTTGTGAAGATTTTTTCATAAACAATATTATTATTCTTATCTTGCAGCACTAACTCCACCATTGTGGGTTTAGAAGTTAGGGGCAAGTAAAACATAAAGTTGGCAGATTTTGATTTGGTTAATACCAAATTGTTTTCTGGGGTTAATGCTGTTAATCGCCCATTCATGTCCTCATTACATCCCCGCGAGCCACCTCCATATCTACGTCCTGGTAAACCCTCTCTAGATTTTTCCCCAGAGTTTGCTGTTACCTGGTGGGACAAAGAGAAAGAGATGCTAAGGAGAGATGTCAAACAAATAGCGATTACGCTCCGGGTTTTGAAAATCTTGTTCATGTTTTTGTTTTATTATCTAGATTTGAAATTTTGGTAATAAAACCATCAATTGCAAAAGTTATGTGATACTTTATGGAGTCATTAAATGGGAAGTTCAAGTTATATCATTTATCTTATTTTTATCAAAATTTTGATAAAATCAACTATTGGAAAAATACGGATTTTCTAGATTTACAGAATTAAGTAAAATCACACAGGAGTTTATTGCCTAATCAAATATGCTTAAACCCACTGACTACTTACTGGGCTAAATTAACCCTTCTTCCCTATACAACGACGACGTTGACGCAACCAGCCAAAGCCAAATAAACCAAACATTGCTCCTAGTCCTATAATATTATTTGGCTCTGGTACAGAGGTAGCATTATCTTGAGTGTGATCCATTTCCTGCCAAAAGCTGAATCCAGTGCTCCAGTAGCGGGAAGTACTAATGAAAGGAGTAAGATCATTATCTTCGGCTTCTTGGTTGAAACTTGAACTATAGCTATTTACCTCTTCAGAAGAGGCAACACTTATACTTGAGTTTTCCGAGCCAAGCCCAATATCCCAACCCACAACGTCCAAAAATTGCAAATCGAGATCGGAGATGTTTAAAATTTGCCCTTTAGCAATGGTCGGATTCATGATTCCCATAGGAAATGTGTTATCTTCAGACCAGTGAGTAACTTGATAGCGAAAGCCACGAGTAAAGTTGCCCAAATTAGTGTTACAAGCATCAATAGAAAAGTAAGTTTTGGCTCCTACAGATAAGTCAAATACACCATGATTTTTGCTAGTTTGAGAACAACGGAATAAATCCATAGAAGTGACATAAGCTATTTCATTTTCTGTGATGGCATTATCTTTCATAATACTATCAAACAAGGATTTCAAAGTATTATCATCACTGAAAAATTCTGAATATAATAAAGATTCTAAAACATCAACACCACTACTAAAGCCTAAAGAGTGACCAATTTCATGTAGAGCTACACTCAGAAAATCATATTTATCGTCAGCAATTGTGGCGTTTTGATTTTCAACTCTAGAAAAGTCCCATTTAGAGTAGTCATTTTTGATAATAATGTTGGCATCAAAATTGTTATCATCTTCATCTGATATTAATCCCAACGCCTTGGCGTTAGCACGAGTCAGCCAAATATTCTGATTATTAATATTGTTATTATTGTCTAACATAGTAGTGAAACTTGTAAGCTTTAAATTCTGACGATTTTTATAATTAATTCTTAGGTCGTTATTAACCACCATGTCAAAGTTTGAATCCTGAAATGTAATCATCTCTGTGTCTGCTTCTTGGAATTGGTTAATATCTAGATTGATTAAATTTTTATATTTTTTTTTCTTTTCAGGATTACTTTGTAAATTCTTAAAAGCCAGTAAATCATCTTCAGAAGTAATATCTCGGAAGCTACTCTTTAGGAAAGAGTCATAATCAAACTGCACCATATTTGGGCGCGCTGCGCCCAGAGCATTGATATTAGAAGGTGTTCCAAAACTAATATGAATATCTAATATGACATCATCATTCAACTGAGAAGACCAAATATCACCAGCCCGCTTAAAACCATCGACGACTTCTTGGGGAGTATCTTCGCTATGAAAGAATCTAAATTGTACTGCTCTGGCAGGAATATTAACGCCAATACTAGTTGCCAAAGCAAGGGCGAATGGTATACCTAATTTGAGACAATTCATCCTGGGAGTAAATCTAGATTTCATAGCTTCTCACATTTTGATTGAGTCTTACGGTGGATCAGTTCTAAATCAAGAACTGGACTTTGCTCCATATACCTTTATATTTTTCCCAGCAAATAAATCTAAAGAGTAATTTCACGGCACAGCTAGTTTGAAAGTATTTCACATTTTTTTGTCCAAACCTTAAAAAACAATTACGTATATGACTAATGTGCCAAATATTTGATACTTATTGATAATAAGTATTTTAGCTACAGCCTTTGCTACACAAGAGACATAAGCTTTTTACATAAAAACAATGGTATGACTTTATACGCTTACAATGTAAAGCAAGCTTGATTAAAGTAATGAAGAGAGCTTTAAAAAGGGTGCGATCGCTACCGAAATTTTCCAATTCTTCACCGCAAAAGAACCCATCTTTACAGAATAAATACAATTGATTGATTCAAAAATACGCGATGTGCAACTTGATCTTTGCTGCCCCTTACAAAGGAGACTTTTAAAAAGTTGTATAGGGGGTCAAAATGTATTTACCCATCACCGAGATAGAAACATAGTCTAACCCTGAGACGTTGTACATTGCCCCGATAATTAGGTAAAACACACCTTGGCGAATCTCAAAATATATAGGAAATTGTATAAGTAAACAAAAAATTATACCTGCAACTTTCTACTTTTAGCGATTATATTACGAGTTTATACGTATATAATATGCAGCACCAAAATAATAACTACCATCATAATTCACCAATCACCCTAACCAACTTTCCAGAACTGTCATCCGCAAATCACCACTCTACAAAACTTTGACGCTTGTATGCACAACGAATATATAAGCAGGTGTGAATAGTGCATCACTACTGACTCTAGGAACTTTTTGATGACAGAATCAAGGCATGACCGATGATCAATAATCAAACAACTATAAAATCGCCAAGACAATATTTTTACCATATTGGACTAATAATTGGAGTTATCCTGGGTAGTTTCAGTGCAATGCCCCCAGCCACAGCACAAATATCTGCGGACACTACCCTTCCTAACGGACAAACTATCGTTTTACCAGGAGCGACAAAGGGGTTGAATTTTTTGATTCAAGGAGGAACCAAAGCAGGTAATAACTTATTCCACAGCTTCAAGGAGTTTTCTGTTCCTACCAATGGCTCGGTAATTTTTCAAAATAAGTCCAATTTGGCAAACATTATCAACCGTGTCACTGGTACTTCGTTATCTAACATCGATGGTTTAATTCAAACCACTGGTAATGCCAATTTTTTCCTGCTCAATCCCAACGGCATTATTTTTGGACCAAATGCATCCCTGAATATTGGTGGTTCATTTATTGGCAGTACTGCTAGTAGCATGAAGCTTGATAATGGAGATGAGTTTAGTGCCACCAATCCCACTCAACCCTTACTGAGTGTTAGTGTTCCTCTGGGTCTACAATTTGGTAATAATACTGCATCTATTATCAATAAATCCCAATTTAATGGGAAGGGTAAAGCTCTTAACTCAGTGCGTGCCCCTGCTGGACTCCAGGGAAAACCGTTTAAAACTTTGGCATTAATAGGAGGTGAAGTCAAAGCAGATACAGGTAATATAACTGTCCCTGGTGGTCGTTTGGAGTTGGGTAGTGTAGACAAAAATAGTTTCGTTCGTCTCGAAGCTGATGATCCACAAGGTTTTGCCTTTGATTATAAAAATGTCCAGGGTTTTGGAGATATCCAGCTATCTCGGTCTGTACTAGATGTCAGTGGTCCTGGTGGTGGTAATATTCAGCTCCAAGGTAAAACAGTCAATGTAAATCAATCAGGTATTTTTGCTGTCACCTCCCCCAATGGCATGAAAAATGGTGGGGAGATTACTCTCCGGGGTGAGCAACTCAATATTAATAGTTCTAATATTCAGGAAATTACATTTGGTTCTGTTCAAGGCGGGGATGTAAATCTAGAGGCAAAGAAAATAGCAATTCAAGCCCAATCAGTGGTATCTGCAGAAACATGGAATGTAGGCAAAGGTGGTAACTTAACCATTCGTGCAGATGATTTAAAGCTGGCTGAAAGTTTTGCAGGGACTGAAGCGAAGGGTGATGGTAATGCTGGAGATGTGTCAATTGATAGTCAAAATTTAACTGTTCAAGATGGGGCACAGATAATAGCTAATACCTTGGGACAGGGAGATGCCGGTAAACTAACGGTGAAAGCTCATAACTCCATTAATCTGGTGGGAGAAGGGATTAAATCTTCTTTGTCTAGTGGTTTGTTTGCAAAGAAACAAGGTTCGGGAAAATCTGGAGGAATCACCATTGAAACTGAAAAGTTACAGATCCGAGATGGAGCCAGGATATCAACCTTTACCGTTGGGAGTGGGGATGGTGTTCAAATAGTGATTCAGGCTCAAGAAGCAGAACTTAGAGGTACTTCACAGACTGGTAAACCTAGCGGTATATTTAGCCCAGTTGAAGCAGGAGCTACAGGTAAGGGAGGTAGCATCTCATTCACAACAGGAACATTAAGGATTTCCGATGGGGCACAGATATCAGCTACTACCTTTGGCAAGGGTAATGCAGGTCGTATTTCTATTGTTGCTCCCCAATCAGTGGAAATACGAAGTAAAAATACAGATACACAATTTAGCGGATTATTTGCCCAGGTTGAGCGCAAGCAGGGCACATCACCAACCACAGGTAATGGTGGTAATGTTTTCTTAGATACTGGGCAATTGATTATGCAAGGCACAAAGGCAAGAATCTCAGCCTCCACAGGGGATTTAGGTACAGGGGGAAATATCACTATTAATGCCAAAGATGTTCTAGTGGAGGATGGTGCCCAAATTCAAGCTGCAACTAAGGGATTGACTAATGCTGGCAAGATAGAAGTAACTGCCGATACCATTCAACTCATTGGTGAAAATGGTACTGCCAGTGCTTTGGTGACTTCCACTCAAGGTGATGCAGCTGCTGGTAGCTTGACTGTGAATACTAAAAATCTCTTCATTGAAGATGGAGGGAGAATTTCTGCTTCTACCTCTGGTATGGGTGCGGGAGGAGAACTAAACCTCAATGCCACAGAGATAAAACTAATTGGCACCAAGGGAGAATTTGCCAGTGGTTTATTTACCGAAACTCAAGGTTTGGGAGATGCAGGGGAACTGAATATCAACACCGATAAATTACTGGTTACAAATGGAGCAAGAGTGTCTGCTGACACTTTCGGCGGTTTGGGTGGCAGTATTAATTTGATCGCTAATAGCTTGGAAGTCAGCAATGGCGGACAATTCCGCACCAATACAGCCAGTAACAGTAATGCCGGTAATATTACCATGCAAGTTAGAGACAGCATTCTACTTACAGGCACTGATAGTGGTATATTTGCCAGCACCACAGCCGATTCTCAGGGAAATGGTGGCAAAATTGATATTGACCCCATCAGCTTTATCATTCGGGATGGGGCAACAATTGCAGTGGATAGCCAGGGAATGGGGATTGGTGGTGATATTAAACTAGTGGCTGACTCCCTTACCCTAGATGGGGGAAAAATTTCTGCTGAAACCCGCAGTAACACTGGCGGTAATATTAACTTACAACTGCAAGACTTATTATTACTACGCAATAGTAGTCAAATTTCCACTAGTGCCGGTAATCAGCAGTTTGGTGGTGATGGTGGCAACATTACCATTAGCAGTCCTTTTATTGTCGCCCCTCCCATAGAAAATAGTGATATCACTGCCAATGCCTTTACCGGAAGGGGAGGTAATATTCAAATCAATACTGATAGTATTTTGGGTATATCTTTCAGCAATGATTTGACTAATTTAAGTAATATTACTGCCAGTTCTACTTTTGGTGTCAGTGGTGTTGTAGACATCAATTCCCCGGAAGTAGATCCATCCAAAGGATTACCTGAATTACCAGAAAACACTACAGATGCCTCAAAATTGATTGCCCAGGGTTGTAGTGCTAGTCCTGGACAGGTAGCCAGTAGATTTATGGTTAAGGGGAAGGGTGGATTAGCTCCTAGCCCTGAAGATATTTTTAGTGGCGATCGCATTCTACAAGATTTACAGACAACCCCGATTAAAACTCAGCAAAATTTAGCTCAGGCAACTATCTCCCCTACCAATATTTCCCGTCCTCGTCATGCCCTGGTGGAGGCTCAAGCAATGGTGGTGAATGCCAGAGGAGAAATCGTATTAACGGCACAAGCACCAAAGGTAAAATCCCGTAGTTCTTGGGTGTCTACAACTAATTGTCAGGGGGAATTTAGAATGAGCGAATTTAGAATGAGCGAATCGAGTTTTCCTCTTCACAGATAAATCTGGGGGCTTGTACCATTAATTCCTTAATAATCATGTAAAAAAATATTTTTTTATACATACTCTTTTATGATTAACAAATACAGGATTTGGGTACATCGTCGTTTACTCCTATTTATCCTTTGTCTATTATTAGGACTTGTTTCGACTTTGTTAATTGCAGCAGGGGGTATATTCCCTGTTACTGTACAAGCTACATCTCCTCCATCCATAAGGCAAGTCATATATGATACAGCCCAGTCAGAACAGCAAGGTAGGGAATATTACGAAGCAGGGCAATTCTCTACAGCAATAAAAATTTGGCAACAGGTTCTCAAGGTTTACCAGTCCCAAGGAGATAAACTCAACCAAGCTAGGGTCTTGAGTAATCTCTCCTTGGGTTATCAGCAATTGGGACAGTGGTCTGAAGGGACCCAAACCATTACCGACAGCTTAAAATTAGTCCAGCAAAAGCAAGGCAAATACTCACCAGAACAGTTAAAAGTTCTAGCTCAAGCCTTAAATACTCAAGGTAGCCTCCAGCTAGCCACAGGAAAATCTCAAGCAGCCCTCGCAACTTGGCAACAAGCAGCTGATACCTACAAACAAGCAAAAAACGAGATTGGAGTAATTCGCAGCTTAATTAACAAATCCCAGGGTCTGAGGAGTTTAGGGTTATATAGCAGTTCCTTATCCACCCTCACACAAGTAGAACAAATTCTGCAAAAACAACCCGATTCTGCCCTCAAAGCAGCGGGATTGCGTAGTCTGGGGGTTAACCTGCGCTTAGTCAGAAAATTGGAACAAGCACAGCAGGTATTACAATCAAGTTTAGCGATCGCTCAAAAAGTTTCATCTCCCTGGGAAATTAGTTCTACATTAATAGATTTGGGTAATGTTGCTCGGGCACAACAAAATACCCAATCTGCCGTGGAACTGTACCAACAAGCAGCCTCCATTGCTCCCTCCCAGCAGCTCAAAATCCATGCCCAACTAAATCAACTGAGTACCTTAATTGATACTCAACAATGGAAACAGGCACAAAGCTTGAGAAGTGAAATCCAGTCCCAACTTGCCAAACTTCCCCCCAATAGAAAGGCAATTTATGCCCAGCTCAATTTTGCAGAAAGCCTGAGGAGCCTATACCGGGCAAAAGTTCCAGATTCCCCAACCATAACCACCATTGCTCAACTGATTGCTACTAGTGAAAAACAGGCCCAAGCCTTGGGAGATAAGCAAGCTCAAGCCTATGCCCTAGGTAAACTGGGGGGACTTTATGAACAAACTCAGCAATGGGACAGTGCCCAAAAGTTGACCCAAAAAGCCCTGATGCTAGCCCAAGGGATGAATGTACCGGAAATGACCTACCGTTGGCAATGGCAACTAGGGAGAATCTTCACAGCCCAGGGTAATAACCACCTTGCGGCGATCGCAGCTTATAATCAAGCGGTAAAAACCCTGCAATCTCTGCGTAGCGATCTGGTGACAGTGGATTCAGATGTGCAGTTTTCATTTCGGGAAAGTGTAGAACCCGTCTACCGAGAACTAGTCAGTTTGTTACTTCAACCAACTACATCACAACTGAGTCAAAAATCTGTCAAATCAGAACCGAGCCAAAAATATCTCATCCGAGCCCGTCAAGTAATTGAGTCATTACAATTAGCTGAGTTGGATGACTTTTTCCACGATGCTTGTTTAGATACAAAAACTGTTCAAATCGATAAATTTGATACCCAAGCAGCAGTCATCTATCCCATCATTTTGGCAGATCGTTTAGAAATTATTCTCAGCTTACCGCACCAACCACTACGGCATTACTCCACTCCTATTCCCCAGAAACAACTGGAAACACATGTGGAAAAGCTGCGTAAAACTTTAGTTATCCGTAGTAGATACTCCTTTAAGCCCTTATCAAAGCAACTGTATAATTGGTTAATCCGTCCTGCGGAAAAAGACCTAGCCAACAGTGGAGTCAAAACCTTAGTATTTGTGCTTGATGGTGTATTGCGAAATATTCCCATGGCAGTTCTCCATGATGGTAATCAATATTTGCTAGAAAAGTACAGCATTGGTCTGACCCCAGGTCTACAATTACTACCTCCCCAGCAACTGCAACAGAGAAAAATTCAGGTACTTGGTGCAGGCTTAACTAAAGCACGGCAAGGCTTTTCCTCTCTAGAGTATGTGAATCAGGAATTCCAGGCAATCAAATCTAAAGTTCCCAGCCTAGTCCTCTTAAACCAAGAATTTACCCGCGAAAATATAGAAAAGAACTTGCAATCAAAATTTTTCCCCATCGTTCACATTGCCACCCACGGCAAGTTTAGCTCTAAGGCACTAGAAACCTTTATTCTGACTTGGGATAACCGGATTCGCATCCAGGATTTGGATCACCTGCTGCAAATCAGCAAGCAGAAATCCCAACAGGCGATCGAAATGTTAGTCCTCAGTGCCTGTGAGACTGCATCAGGGGATAAGCGTGCAGCCTTAGGTCTAGCAGGAATAGCTGTTAAAGCAGGAGCCCATAGTACCCTAGCAACATTATGGCCTGTTAATGATGAAGCAACTGCAAAAGTAATGAGTCGATTTTACCAAGAGTTAAACAATACCAAACAGAGCAAAGTGGAGGCATTACGTAACTCCCAATTAGCTATGTTAAGAGATCCAGCCTACAAACATCCACTTTATTGGGCACCTTACATTTTAGTTGGGAACTGGTTATGATTTGAAGTGCAAAATATAGTTTTTTGAGAAAATAGTAATTATATTTCCCGATTTGGGAAATATAAATAATAATATGACTTACACACTCATTAAGAAAATTCCGGTGGGGAGCATTCCAATTTTTCAAAAATATGCGGTAGTGGGAACACTTGCTCCCTTTACATACAAAGCAGGGGGAATGACCACACTATAAATTTGATTAACTGAGCGATCGCACATTAATTATACATATTTAAAACTCAATTTATACAAAAAAATAATGTTAATTAACAGTAATAATTTCAAGTCTAATCCTAGTCGTCCTCCTTTAGTTTTAGTGGCAGATGATGATAAAAATTCCCGGAAGCTGTTGCGTAAAATAATGGAGCAGGAAGGCTATGAAGTTATCGATGTTAGTGATGGTCAACAGTGTTTAGAGACTTATCAAACAGAAAAACCAGATATAGTTTTGCTAGATGCTATTATGCCTGTAATGGATGGTTTTACTTGTTGTAAAGAAATGATTTTATGCGATAAAAGAAATTTGGTATCGGCTCTTGACAACTTAGATTCAGATGCTTCCTTGGACAATAGTTTTCTTTCTATGCTTTGGGATCACACTCCCATCTTGATGATTACAGGATTAAATGATTCTCAGTCAATAGATAAAGCGTTTGAGTTTGGTGCAAGTGATTTTATCACCAAACCAATTCATTTAGCAGTATTACGTCGCCGGGTGAGAAAACTATTACATCAAACCCAAATATATAAACAATTAGAAGCTGCCAACCAGGCTTTACAACATTTAGCAAATGTAGATGGTTTAACTGGTTTGGCTAATCGTCGTCGCTTTGACCAATATCTCAGTTCTCAGTGGTTGCATTTAGCACAAGCCGCATCTCCTCTGTCACTGATTTTGTGTGATATTGATTTCTTTAAACTTTATAACGATAAATATGGTCATCCAGCTGGAGATAACTGTTTACAAAAAGTGGCTGGTGTAATTGGTCGTACAGCAGAGAAAACTCATGATTTAGTCGCACGTTACGGCGGTGAAGAATTTGCTGTGATTTTGCCGAACACTCCGGGAGCAGGTGCAGTAAAGGTAGCATCAGGAATGCAAACAGGAGTTCAATATATGCAAATTCCCCATAGTGCATCGAAGGTAAGTGATTACGTTTCCCTAAGTATAGGAGTTGCAACAACTACTCCCAATTTTAACTCTGAACCTGCGGATTTAATTTTGACTGCTGATAAAGCTTTGTATCAGGCAAAATCAGAAGGTAGAAATCGGATTATCTTTAAGCAAATGCCATATTGATAGGAATGAGGAAAGAAAACACGCCCTAGGTCATGGCATTTTGGGCAATCAACCCTGAAAAAGGCGAGTCCCCCTGCGATCAGAGGGACTACAGGAGAGTATGTTGACTATTACTTAGCTTTTAGCTGCTAATTTCAAAATTTGCACTGCCACATAGAGGCTTTCTTCAAATAATTCTTCCCGTCCCCACCGTTGTACCTGTTGACTCAATAACACCTCAGCTTTTTGTTCGGAAAGGGAACTTACCTGTTGAAACAAACCCGTTGATTGAGCACCACCGTGGGTTTCCATCCGCATACAACCCCCAGTTTCAGAACAAATCAGCGTACTACAGTCTGCTTGGGGATTGGTGGAACTCAGGCGAAGGGCAATCAAGTCCCCGACAATATCACCCACATCACCCACAGGAACTCCTGCTAACTCAGCTTCTACTTTCCGTTGGTCATCGGTAACAAAACTAACTTTCCTAATGTTGTAATCTCCAATTTCTTGCTGATAAGCAACTGGACGCCAATTCAATCTACTAGCCAACCAACCCAAAAATAAGAGTGCTTGGGTGGGATTACCTTTTTCATGATCGATGTTGACTCTATTTACTTCTGGCAGAGATTCGCGGCGTTTTGGTGGGTCGAAGGCTTGGGCTGTTAACTCTTGCCATGCTGCAAGGCGACCCCAGTTTAAATCAGCTAGGGGTATACCAGTTTCTACCAGCTCTTGTAATTTGAGCAAATCATTTTCTGGTTCGTTAAAATTACAAGAATCAACAATCACATTGTTACAAATAGATCCCAACCTCTTAAATAGGGGATTCTGGGGATCTGGGGTTGCTTTCCACCACAGAAATTTGGGTAAACCACCAATTAATAATGCTGGTATCATGCCACTGATTCTTTCTAAAGCCGCAGCCGTGCCAGTTAAATTAATATATTCGCAACAAACTAGGGTGGTTGATGATTGTTTTTGAATCGGGCAATAGGCAGATACTTGAGCCTTAACCCCTTCATCTTCCCCAGCGATGGGAGATAAGGTAATAATCCGGCAGGGATTGCGGAGGGCAATTTCATCAGCAATTCTTGGGCTTTGGCTATCTACACCATAGGATGTGTCTGCCTCACCTTTATCGGTGGTTGTATCCCCACCATGACTTTGAGCAACTGCCTCTCGCAATACGGCTATGGTTTCTGGAGTTGCAGTTCCAGTTTCTTCTAGTTCGTGTTGTTTTTGTACTTCCCGCAGTGCTGATTGGGTTTGAGGTCCGAGGATGCCATCAATGGGACCATGATAGAACCCTGCCGCAGCTAATAAGTACTGGGTTTCTTCTGATTCATAAACCACCAAGGTAAAGGTTGTTGCCCTGGTTGCCGCAGGTAAAGCGCCATCTTCACCTGAGATACCATAACTTTGCCAAATTTGATTGAGTTCCGTTTCGATTTCTGTGAGCGAAACATCTTTAGGAGCTTGAAGTGAAAAAATAGTTGGAGCTTGGGAAGTCATAAGGAATTTTGGATTGTGGATTTGCGATTTTGGATTTGTGATTCTAGACTATTAGACTGAGAAGTTAGGAATCAAAATAGAGAAGAATTGAGTATATTTCCTGCCCTCTACTCTGCAATTTTTTTCATCCTTCCTTCTTCAATCCTTCAATCTAAAATCTAAAATCTAAAATTCTAGAGTCTGCGCCAACGACGACCATCTCGATTAATTAATAATTCTGCTTCTACTGGTTCCCAGGTACCAGCTTCATATTCAGGCATGAGGCTGGGATCGGAAGGTGTATCCCAAACGGAAAGAGCTGGTGTGACTACCTGCCAAGCTGCTTCTACTTCGTCTCCCCTGGTGAATAATGTTTGATCCCCCATCATACAATCAAGGAATAAGCGATCGTAAGCATCGGATTTGGCTTCAATACCAAAAGAACCGTAACTAAAGTCCATATCCACAGGACGGGTACGGAATTCTGCCCCTGGCATTTTCACATCGAAACGGAGAGAAATCCCTTCATTGGGCTGAATCCGCATGGTTAAAACATTGGCATTCAATTGTTGGGATGCGGACTTAAACATCCTGGAAGGAACATCGCGGAAGTGGATGGAAATTTCACTGACTTTTTTCGGCATCCGTTTCCCTGTGCGTAGATAGAAGGGAACTCCTTGCCAACGCCAGTTGTCTACCAGAAATTTCATGGCTACGTAAGTAGGGGTGGTGGAGTTGGTATCTACCCCAGGTTCTTGACGATATCCCGGTACTGGTTGACCTTTCATCCACCCGGCGCTGTATTGACCACGAATTGCCGATCGCTCTAAATTATTTATGTCTGCTAACCGAGTTGCTTGCAGCACTTTCACTTTTTCTGTGCGGATGCTATCGGCATCCATCGAGTTTGGTGTTTCCATTGCTGTCAAACAGAACAGTTGCATCAGGTGATTTTGCAACATATCCCGCAATGCACCGGAACTTTCATAATAACCGGCTCTATCTTCCACACCTACGGTTTCTGCTACGGTAATCTGGACGTGATCGACAAAACTACGATTCCACAGAGGTTCAAAAATCGCATTGGCAAACCGAAATACCAATAAGTTTTGCACGGTTTCTTTGCCCAAGTAATGGTCAATTCGGTATACTTGCTTTTCGTTACAATGTTTCTGTACTACTACATTCAAGCTTTTAGCGGAAGCCAAATCTCGACCGAAGGGTTTTTCAATCACTAGACGATGTTTGTAGGGATCATCTAGCATTCCTGCTGTTCCCAACTGTTTAATTGCTTCTGGGAAGAAGTTGGGCGCAACTGATAGATAAAACATCCGGTTGCCCCTAGTTCCCCTTTGCTTGTCTAACTCAGTTAAAAACGAGTTTAGTTTCTGGTAACTTTCGGGGTTATCTATATTACCAGAACAATAGAATAGGCCTTTAACAAAATCTGACCATAGTTCTTCTTGCTCCACGCCTCCATGAGCTTCTTCCATGCCCTTACGCATTTGTTCGCGGAAGTAGTCGTGGCTCCAATCTCGACGAGCAACGCCAACAACAGTGGTTTCTGGAGCAATACGGCGTTCCTGGCGCAATTTGTAGAGGGCGGGAACCAGTTTGCGCCAAGTAAGGTCTCCAGAAGCACCAAAGATAACTATGATCTGGGGTTCGGACATCCCTTGCTGTTGTAAACCGACGCGCAGGGGATTTTCTAGCAGACTGACCATAACAATTTTGGGTGTTAGATTTTAGATTGTGGACGGGACGGACATCGCTGAGTTTGTTAGTTGTTAGTTTTAGTTATTAGCTTAATTTCGCCACTAACTCCTAATTCTGAACTACTAACAATTTCATTAATGGCAATAATAATTTGACCTTACCTTGTCAACTTAGATTGGTTGGTTCTTGTACTCCTTTTACTGCTAAAGACTTGAAAGCTACTGCTGCATCCGTTACTTTCTTCAGTTTGCCATTGATTTTCAGTTTCGTGGGAGCAGCAATTCTACTCATCAAGTCAGTGAATCTGCTCTCCATCACAAGCTTCCCCAGAATGATTTTAAATTGAAAATTCTCTTGTTTGACCAAAAAATAAACTAGATACAAGCCCCCGGATTCATCCGTGGAGAGTCAAAAATGTTTTCTGAGTTTCATTAGCCCTTCGATTCATCGATGGGGTAATACTTTTGAATGCGTGACTTTTGACTTTTGACTTCCGCGAAGCGGTTGACCTAACTTTTGTCAAGTAATACTATGATTTCCCATACCGTTGTGTGGCTGTTAAGAAAGCATTGATGAGCTTTGGATTGTTTCCAATCAAAAAGTTATCAACCCATCCAAAAGCTCCAATGATGCCTATAAATTACGATCGCCTATCCTAGGGGGGTAATAGTTCTTTAAAGCGGTTGATTGGCAGCATTTCACCACCGAAACGGTGATTTAATGACCGTTTTGAATAAACGATTCCACCTTGGCGACATTTTTGGGGCTACCAATAATTAAAGGTGTACGCTGATGTAACTTAGTTGGTACTACATCTAAGATATCCGTGTGTCCTGTAGTCGCACGACCCCCTGCTTGTTCAATCATGAAGGCTAAAGGAGCAGATTCGTATAACAAGCGTAACTTTCCTTCTGGCTTAGGTAGGGTACCAGGATAAAGAAATACACCACCTTGAATCAATAGTCTGTGGATATCACTGACCATTGCACCACTATAGCGAGCTGTATAACCTTCTGTACGGTGCACGTAGCGTATATACTCCCGAATGGATTCATCCCATTGCCAAAAATTCCCCTCATTCACACTGTAGACTGAACCGCGATCGGGAATCCGGATATTTTCTTCTGTAAGGATAAATTCTCCCAAACTCGGATCGAGGGTAAATGAATGAACGCCATTCCCTATAGTATAAACCAGCATGGTACTGGGCCCATAGAGGATATACCCAGCTGCAATTTGCTTGCGTCCCGATGCTAATAAATCTTTTGCCTCTCCATTGAGATCCTCTCCTTCCTGTTGTCGAATGGAAAAAATAGAACCCAAACTGAGATTTATATCGGTGTTTGAGGAGCCATCAATGGGATCATATAACAGCGTATAACGACCTATGGGACAATTCTCAGGAATGTAGTAGGGTTTTTCCATCTCCTCGGAAGCAAGGCGACAAACTAAGCCACTTTGTTTAAATACGGCGATAAATACGTCATTGGCATAAACATCCATCTTTTTGACGGATTCTCCTTGAACGTTCACTTCCCCTGTAAATCCCAATGCTCCAGCCATTAAACCTGCATGACTGAGGCGACGGGCAATTAATTTACCAGCCAAAGCAATTCGATTCATCAAAGCACTCAAATCTTGTGCTGAAGATGAAAAACTTTGTAGTTGTTGCAGGACATGACGAGATAAAGTTGTACAGTCCCGGTCTAAACTACGTTCTTGTGTATCGCCTAATGGTAACTCTAAAGATTCTGGTGCTTGAGTCATATGGAAAAATCCTCGCTCTTCATGAGCTATGAAGTTTACTCGATCCCATCAAATGAATATTTGGCTTCTATTTCTATATTAAAAAGGTAATTTGATTACTTAAATGTGATTTTAGACAAACTAAAGAAATGAGTAATCTGTATATTTATATTCACTATTTTTGTTAATCCAGAATGCTATAATAGATGCTCTATATTTGATTTGAGCGCTTCTATAGGAATCCAGTTTGATTTTTGCATCAAGTTAGGTATTTGTAGGGACTGTCTTGATTGTCAAGCGATCGCTACGTGTTTTTTCAACAATCAAAAAAGTAACTATACTAGTCGATAAATTACAAACCAATACAATAAATTTAAAATTATTTACTTCTATTCATTAATCTACACAAACATAAATAAATTTATGATTGCTGTTCAGCCAATTTTCATCGCAGTACAACCCGAAAACAGCTAAATAGACAATACATAAGATTAATTTATATACTAAAGTGATGACAACAGTAATATAGCACTTTTCACTTGGATGGAATACAGTCAGAACCTCAACCGGGTTAAAGCTACCGGGGTGAGGTAAAATTTGTGTACTACCCTACACCGAATATCTACGGGTTGCGCCACTTGACCGAAGGCTTCTGCCAACGGATACGGCAGCTTTGCTGGAGGCACCGGGAGCAGAAGGAAAACCCTCCGCTCAAACCCTCTGACCACCGCAGTGGCTTACCGCTGCGCGTCTACACTCAACTGAAAACCGCTATATAAATTACCAAAAAAACCGACAAAGTGTGAGCGTTATGTATTCGCGCTTTGCCACAAATAGTCGGTGATATTGCTATTAAGTTGAATTATGGTGCAACATTTAACCTGTGCAAACCTGCGTATTCGCAGGCAACACCTGTATAGCATCAGATGAAAATCTAATGGTTGTTGCCGACAAAGCTTTGCTGTATAACAAAGCGCTGATCAACTTTTTTGCA
>JASJDS010000172.1 GCA_030065055.1 Calothrix sp. MO_192.B10 | reverse complement strand
AGTGCGGTGGACGGTAAGCCACTGCGGTGGACGGGTTCCCCGGCATAAAGCAAGTGGCGCAACCCGAAGGGGTTTCCCGGCATAAAGGAGGCAGTGCGGTGGACGGTAAGCCACTGCGGTGGTGAGGCAGTACGGTCTTGGGGTCTCCCCAAGTGGAGTAACTGCCGAAAGGGTTCCCCGGCATAAAGCAAGTGGCGCAACCCGAAGGGGTTCCCCGGCATAAAGCAACTGCCGTCAACTGCCGTCAAGTGGCGCAACCCAAAGGGCTCCGCCGACTTGAAGCAAATGGCGTGCAAAGACGCAAAGTTTTTATTGTAAGCAATTAAGCGAACTTGATATTAAGTAACCTTTTAGGCTTGACAAACATCCTCTAAGAAATGAATGCTATCGGGTAGCGAACCTTGACGAAACATTGCCAGACAATTGGGAATACTAAATGCACCGCTAAAATTATCACCAGAGCAGAATACCGGGACAAGCAATATTACGTAAATAATATTCGGAATACAGAGGTAATTTATGGCACAGTTTGGAGCAATATACTTGTCGTTCGATGAGGGATTGGTAGAAAAGGTCAAGGAAATTTCGCAAATAATCAAACAGGAAGGTTATCTGTTTACCGTTCGGTATCACTATGAAGCACCTTGGATTCAACTGTATGTAGAAGAACCAGAAAACGTATCTAATTACTCCCAGAAGGTGTCACAAATATTTCCAGACAGACGAGTGATAGGCTTGGCTGCTTATACCGTATCTGACTCAGTGACTTTCTGTGAGTTCAAAGGTGGGATAGTTGTCCGTTTGTTAGAGTCTGGATTTCAACAAGAGCGCAAATGGGACAAAATTGAAGGGGACACTCAACCTTGGGAGTCGGAGATTTTGGGGGATATGAAAATTGAGATTGGTAGTCCCGGTATGGTTAGCTACCACATTCAAAAGATTGGGAATTTATTTGCTCTACCAGGTTTTGGGGTGCCAAAATCAGGAGAAGCCTGGACTCAGGAGATTTACAATTATTGATGGCATTATGATACCAATTCTATGTAAAGTTGCGCCAAATAGATTTCGTAGAGACGTTGCACTGCAACGTCTCTACAATCAATATAAATTGCATCTTCATACAGAAACGGTATGACAAGTTGACATCAAACTCCCATTAGTCAGATACAGATTCCAACGAACCATCAAGACGGCGAAACAAAAACAGCCATAATGGTAAGGAACTATTAATGGCAATTAGTCGTACCAAATGACCAGCTGTAACAATATCCACATTATGATGTAATCCCAATGCTACTAGGATAATTTCCGCCGAACCTCCTGGTGCAGTTACCAACAAACAGGTTAACCAATCCCAAGAAGTTAACTGCATAGCTATTATAGTAGCGATCGCTCCCGCAGTGAGAGTCATGACAACGCACATTAAACCATAACCGATGGTCTTTTTACCAAAGTTAGGATTATTACCCCAATATTCGCCGATGGTAACTCCCAATAGTAATTGACCGACAAATTGAATCAAACGGGGCGGACTGAAGTTGATATCATGGACAAAAGGTAATACATTCAGCATAGAGTTAAAAGCGATCGCCACCATTAAAGCGCCAAAAAAATCACTCGCTGGAACCTTGCATAATTTTGCCAGATATACACCAACTCCCGTTAACACAAGTAATAATCCCAACAATCCGATATTGGCAGCCTGGAAGCTAAAAAAATGGCCATTCCCTAGAATTGTTGGGGAACTGACAAAAGTACCAGTGGAAGTTCTGGCTACCAGGGGAATTAAAAGTACGACAGATGTAACACGAATAGCCTGTACCATAGCTACTAGAGTTACATTTTTACCATAATCTGCTGCGATCGCAGCCATGATTCCCACACCACCAGGAACCGTAGCTAGCATGGCTGTGAGTATATTAGTTTGACTCAACCGGGAGTAAATATAACCAATAGCAGTGCCACACAATAACAAAAAAGCTGTTAACACCACAAATACAGGCACATTAGCAGTGATATGAGCTAAATTACTATGACTGCTAGCAAAACCAACCATAATTCCCACCAAAGCCAAGCCAACCTTTCTAGCAATGCGATTTGGTTTGGGACAATAATCATAAAACAAGCGGCTAAATTGCAGCACCGTTACACCAGCTGCTGCACCACCAAAAATCCAAGCAGTAGTCCCCAGGTGAAATTGAGACAGAATTAAACCCAAGGGAATTGCCAAAAGTATTTCTAAAGCCAGAACAATAAATCGTTTGCCAACAACGGAATTTTGATAAATGCTATTCTTGCTAGATGAAGAATAACTTAAACTTGGAATCATTAATACAAATTTCTTAACTTTATTTAACTATCAAAGTAACACGGGAGCGTGAGAACCCCTGGGATTTATCAAGGGGATGAAACGGGAAGGAGTGTGGGGAGTGTGGGGAGTGAAAGAGTGTGGGGAGATGAGGAGTGTGGGGAGTGAAAGAGTGTAGACCAACTAACAACTAACAACTAACAACTAACAACTAACAACTAACAACTAACAACTAACAACTAACAACTAACAACTAACAACTAACAACTAACAACTAACAACCATCAACTCCCTGAACTAGCCACAAGACAGGAAAATAAAAAAAATTTCAATTTATATTGGACAAAATACGTATTTAATGGTCAAATATATGAGGAGGTATTTACTGCCTCCAAAAAATCAACGAATTCCAAGCTAATTTTGCTTGGGGGTGTGGCGGAATGGTAGACGCTACGGACTTAAGTGATTGAGCCTTATGGGAGAAATCCTTTAAGTGTCAGCTCTCAAATTCAGGGAAACCTAAATCTGTTCACAGACAAGGCAATCCTGAGCCAAGCCAAATTAGTCACTTGTCATCTGTTACTTGTTGGTTAACCCTAGCAAGTAATAAATAACAGAGGACTAATGAGGAAGGTGCAGAGACTCGACGGGAGCTACCCTAACGTAAAGACGAGGGTAAAGGGAGAGTCCAATTCTCAAAGCCTAGTAACATAAAAATTACTAGGCAGTAGCGAAAGCTGCGAGAGGATGAAAATCCGTTGACCTTAAACGGTCGTGAGGGTTCAAGTCCCTCCACCCCCATTTTATCAACAAATTTCGTGAAACCCCTTGAATTCAAGCCTTTCGTCATCCGCGAACGGGTGTGACGGGAGTCCTCTTGCGACATTTAAGATAGACCAGAAAAGCGAAAATATACCAAGACTCACTTGTAATTTTCTGCCTACCGAATCACTCACACCGAATCAACTCAATCAGTACAACACTCTTGTTCGCCTAATTTAAAGATGAAAGCATCTCCACAATTCGACTTTGAGGATGAGAAGTTCAATGCACCACCTTCTCAAGTAATTCCCTGGTGTCAGATGATTAATCCCCGTTACGGAGATGATGGCATCCAGTCCTATGGTTTAGCAATTAAGCTAGATAATGCCTATGCTGTTGGGTTTCAACCTGATGAAAATTGGCAGCAGGTGGATCATGCATTTAGTTCCGGTGTGGAAACAGTTTATATTAATACTACTCCTAAACTTGTGATTGTGCGTCGGGGTCCCCTTTCTGTGAAAGATAGGGAAACGGGGATCAAATTAGGCACTCTCAGGGATAATTATGATGCTTTTTTAGCAGATAAACTTAAATTTAGAACTTTTACTCGCTATTTAATTTTTTTAGTTGGCAATAATAAACAATTTTTGCATAATTTGCCCTTACAATTAACCGTCAATGGTGCAGCAGGAGCTAGTTTTAGTAAGGCTTACTGCGAATACCAACAAGGAAGGGTAATTGGTGGGTTTATGGGTGAATTAGAGAAGGCTTATGCAGGCTATCGCCGACAACCTTTCACTCCTAAAGGGCCATTATTCCACGCCCACGGCATTTTTTGCCCCATGATTGAATGTGAAGAACGGGGAATAGAGCCAAATACGGTATTGGTGGCTTCCACAGCTGATTACCAGCATCCCACTGCTGAGACATTAACAGAATATATGATTGCCTCCGATTCCCAAGAGTCTCAAATAATTTCTAAATATTTTGAAGAATATAAGGACTTTGGCAAGGAGAGTGTCAAAGTTGATACGCCAAAAATACCAGCTACTGTATCCAGTTCTTACATATATGCTGATGAAGACGATTTTGGCTATCCTCCCTATTAGTTGAAATTTTGGGGAGCATCCCAAATATTAAAAGAATGTAGAATGAGCGAATTTAGAATAAGCGAATTACGTTGTGCAACGGGGATTTTACCCTGACGCAAAACGCACTGCTTATAGAAGCAGGGGAATTCAACCCCCCAAGGTTGGTTAACCCTTTTGTGTCACTCTGAAAAAAGAAAAATTAATGTAGGTTGGGTGCAACGGAGTGAAACCCAACAATACCAATTTTTTCGGGTGTTGGGTTACTCTACCCTTCGGGAACGCCTGACGGCGTTAGCGCAGCTCCTCGCGGAGCGAGGCACGAGAAGCCCTTCGGGTATCTCCTCCGGAGAGACTACGTCAACGCCAGTTCCTTTATGCCGGGGAACCCCTTCGGGTTCGCCAGTTGCCTGCGGAGGGAAACCCTCCCGCAGCACTGGACTCACCGTCCACCGGACTGGCTCACCGCTGCGCGTCTACGTTCCTCAAACGCCACTTCTCTCAACGCGGGGCTCGCGTAGCGTATCCGCAGGATTCACCCGCGCACAAGAGTGGCTCCCCAACCTACGCCTAAATTCATAAAACCCTCATCAAATAAAGGTTTTAGATTTTTATTCAGCGAGAGTGATTAAAGAGGGTTAAATATTGTAGTGCGGGCATCTTGCCCGCATCAGATATCCCCCATCAGATATTTCCGCATATCCCCCATCAGATGTCCCCGCATCATATATCAAGGGAGCTTTCCGGCTCCCACTACGTAATATTTTTCCAAAATTGGGATGCTTCATGAAATTTAGCGATCGCATCTACCCTAAAATCACATATAAAAGTTTATTTTGCGGTAGATGCAATGCTTCAGTACAGTAATCATTAATTTGCAATAAATATTCATTTAACTTTACTTGAAAAGCTTGTATAAATTATATTATTATGTTAGAAGCAGGCGTTCTACATTGTGCGTTCTTAGACAGAAGCTATAGTAAGATGCCATCCGTCACCTTGGGAAAGGAAACGGGTAAATTCTTAGGGGAGAATATTGTGCCTCAATGATTGCAAAGATTTTGTAATTCAGACAATGTGATGAAATGTTGCAATTAGGCATTATTGAGTAAAAATAAAAACATTTTTTAACTAGCCAGCCATTATTACTCATTGTAAAATACAAAAGCTTGATATTGAAACAATGATTATTGTTTTATTCAACATTTGATTAATAGTTGAAATTGAGTTTGGAAATAATTTATGTTGGCAAAAAAAAACAAACCTAAAGTAATCAAAAAAAGGTTGCAAAGGCTGCTGCTAATTCTTGGCATTGCTGGTGCTAGTACCCTAATAACTATTCCTGTATTAGCTAAGTACTATCGACCATATTCCTTGTTCCAACCTACTGCTTCGAGGGGTTATCCATACCGTAATTCCACAAGAAGTATTGCTGCTACCCTAGCTCAGGATGCAAAATATGCAAACTTGGTGTATGAATTAAAAAAAGCTGGTATTTTTGACAAGCTAAAAACTGGGAGATTTACAGTTTTTGCTCCCACAAATGAAGCATTTAATGCTTTATCAGCAGATCGGTTTAAACAATACAGCATACCCCAGAACCGCATCAAAGTTTTGAACTATCATATCGTGCCTGGTGATATTACTAAAAAGGATGTAGATAAGGGTTCAAAAATAACTCTTGAAGGTAGTCTAATCAAAATTAAGACCAATTCCAACGGCTACGTCAAGATCAATAATGCTAATGGCAAACATCCTTCTATCGTCACCAAAAATGGTGTAATAGTTGAGATCGATGACGTACTTTTCCCTGCTAACTAATTTTCAATATCGTTGTAACGATCTACGATTTAGGGATAGGTTATATGATGGCAAATAATTCATTGAGATAGCAATGAATTTGCAAAATACATCTGTTAACAAAACAAAATGAATGTTCTTTTTTGGGCAAGACGGGTATACATTAAATACCCGTCTTTTGTTTAGTGAAAAATTAGCTCCCCGGCTTCTACCCTAGGAATTTCTGGGATGTAAGAATATTGATTCAGAAGTCGGGGATCTTTTAGCTCGGTGATATCATATCCGGTTAAACACTGATAATTAAATGCAGGTTGGGTAGAACCAAACCAAACCCAACAAAAGTTTGATTGTGTTGGGTAATGCAGGTTGGGTAGAACGCAACCAAACCCAACAAAAGTTTGATTGTGTTGGGTAATGCAGGTTGGGTAGAACGCAACCAAACCCAACAAAAGTTTGATTGTGTTGGGTTTCGTCCCTCAACCCAACCTACAACTTATTACTTTCCCTGATTACCGAAAAATCAACTATTTTTTGGTCAATCCAAAATCCAAAATCCAAAATCCAAAATTGAATGACTGCAATGACTTATTGCCAATTACCCACCATCACAAATGGTGCCCAAAAATGGGGATGACGGAACTTTTCATTTTCACCTTTAATTAAAGCTAGCTGTGCTTTTTGGAGTGCTTGTGCTTTATTAATCTTAGTCTTTTTGGCTGTTTTTAAGTGAGTATAAAATTCACCCATTAATGTAGCAGTACTTTCATCCACCACCGACCACAAAGTTGCTAGGGTACTGCGCGTACCGGCTCGTACCGCTACTCCTGCTAACCCCAAAGCGGCTCGATTGTCTCCACTTGCGGTTTCACAAGCACTGAGAACTAATAATTCTATGGGTTGGGGTGGAATTAAGGTATTATCTTGCAGTAAGGTATTTAATTCCTTGATATCAATACGCTTGTCCCAAGAAAGAATGAAAGTTTCTTCTTCATTGGAGCTAAATTGACCATGGGTAGCCAGGTGAACGATGGGGAGGCGGGAAGCAACGATCGCATCTCTTACGGATTTAGTGGTAAATTGATCGTTGAGTAATATTTTTTTGGTCAGTCCTAATTCCCTGATTTTCCGCAATTCTTTGGGTACATTCTCCAGTTCTGGGAAACCTTCATGGACAGGTAAATCACTGCGGGTTTGACTGAGTCCGGCTGTCAAAACGTTAAAACCAACCCCTGCAATGGGTTTGGGGTTCACCAGTCGTAAACCAGGAGCTATAGCGATCGCATATTTTTCTATGAGATACTGATTACCATCATGTAAAACAGCCATTGGGATATTTCTCAGTTTTCCATCCAGAACAAAGACCAAGGTTTTCACATCTGCTTTGGCTAATTGTGGTTCTAGAGGTTTAATTAACCAATTGTAAACTTTCTGGTATATGGGTAAAAATCCCGATACTTCACTTTCTGCGTCTAATAGGGAACGACGCACTGTATCTAGAGTATTTTGAAAGTCATTATCTGTAATTTTTGGCGTGTAAAGTCTAATTGGTTGTTTATTGGGCAAACTCAGCAGCACCTGTAGTTTATCTGGCGAACCTAATTTATTATTGAGAATGATGGGATAAATTACTGCTGCTTGCTTATCTAAGCGATCGATATCTTGGGGTTTTTCATCCGCACAAACTTCACGGAAAAAGTTATTCAGTTCGGATAATTGCAAAGACTCAATTACATCACGAGCCTGGCCAAGAAATTTTTGCACCTCTTTATCTTTATCTTTTACGGCTTTGTTGTTAGCGCTCTGTAAAGAACTAGCATATTCCAAATCTAGTTCTACTAATTGTCTATACACAGGTTCCACAGTATCCCGGAAAGAAAACCGTAATTCTGGATTCACCGCAACTAAATCACCCCGTAATGCTTGCAAAGCATTATAAGATTTAGTGTAAGCAGCGATCGCATCTTTAATATCTCCTTGCTGTTTCCGTATCCTTCCCAACTGCCAGAAAAACAGATAAGATACCTCAGGAGCATCAAGGGATGAAATAGTGGCTAAAGATTGTTTTGTAAATTTTTCCGCTTGAGATAAGTTCTGATTATTTCCCCTCAATTCATATAATTGACCACGGTATCCCCAGCCATAAGCCTCTGCTCTTTTATCTCCGATAATTTTCCCTTGGTTAATAGCTTGGACGAGAATTTTCTCTGTGTCATTAAAATTAGGTAGTTTAGAATTAGCTTTAACTTGGGAGGTATTATTGTCTAATAGTTTAACCAAACTACGGGCAAGATTAATTTGCATATAAACCCCCGTGCGACTGGGAGATAAATTTTGAATTTGGGGTTGTACTGATGTCCAGATATTTTCTGCTGCTGATAAATTTTCGGCTGATATATCTTTCCCTTTAAGCAGCAGACTCAGTTTATTTAACTGTGCTTGTTGTCGAATAATTGCTGATGGAGATAACTGGATGACTTGGTCATAAGTTGATAATGCTTGTACTTCATAACCTTCCCGCAAACCACGAACTTTTTCCCCATCTGCCAATGTTTTGAAGGTATTACCTAAACTCAGGTAAGTCGCTACTTGTTCTTGGGGATTATTTAATTGTTTAAACATATCTACACTAGTTTGTAGCACTAGTTTAGATTGTTCTAACTCACCAATAAAGCGGAGGATTTCACCTAAACTTCTTAAGCCTAAAGCAGTTGTATATGGGGTAGTAGAGGCTTTAGCTTTTTGCAATCTTTTTGCTAATTCAGTATTGTTTTCCTCTGATTGATTTTCATTGTTATTTTTTAGATTTAACTTACGTAATTCCTCACAACTACCAACTTGTAAATAATCATTTAAAACACCCAATATAGTTTTACAAGCACGAGGATGTAGACCCAAATCTTGCATTACTTGAGATTGGTTAATCTGACTTTGGGCAACTTTTTCTGCATCTTTGAGTTGGCTATATATTTTCGTCGATTGCTGCCAACTTTGGAGTGCATCTGATGATTTTCCTGTCTCCCTTTGTAATAAACCTTGAATATCCCAACTCTCAGCTAGGATTTTTTGCTGATCTTGACTTTTGGGTTGAATTTTCAGTATTTCGATACTCTCATTAATAACTTTTTTCGCTTCTTCCCATTGTTGTAGTTGTTGATAGCTCAAAGACAAATTACTTAAAGCCATCGCCTGATTTAACTTGTCTCCTCTGTCAGCAAACAATTTGGTTATTTTCGTCCATGCAGTTACTGCTTCAGAGAATTGTCCTGAGCGATATAATTCAATTGCTCGGTTAACCTGTTGTTCATTGCCTGACTGAGATTGTACCGTAGGAGTGGGTACAGAAATTTTGGCAATTACAGGTAAAGCGCCGGAAATAATAAATAAGCAAACAAGTAGAAAAGCTCCACCTTTTTTGTAAAGTTTTTGTAAAAATTTCTTGACTTTTTGAGGTATTTTCATCTTTTGAAACAGCATTTTTAATGTCTCCGATTATATAGAGTGATTTGCAACAAATTGGTTTGTAGAGACGTAGCAATGCTACGTCTCTACATCTGGTGGGATGGCGAAAAATCATTATGTGAGGGGCGATACCCCTGAATGACCAACAGTATCTGATTAAGGAGAGGGATGTCCGTAAGGACTGGGTGAGGTTTCCAGAAGTGCTTTTTGCCATGCAAAAATCTTTCCCTCTCTTTATTAAGGATGTCATTGGCGAATAGGGGCTAATACCCCCCATATGTCCACAAATTGGTTTGTAGAGACGTAGCAATGCTACGTCTCTACATCTGGTGGGATGGCGAAAAATCATTATGTGAGGGGCGATACCCCTGAATGACCAACAGTATCTTATTAAGGAGAGGGATGTCCGTAAGGACTGGGGAAGGTTTCCAGGAAATATTGGGTATTTGAGCAATTCTGTACAACTCCGTAGAGTAATATCAATTTGAAAAAAGAATGGGACAAATAGATTCTTGTAGAGACGTAGCAATGCTACGTCTCTTGCTACGTCTCTTGCTACGTCTCTTGCTACGTCTCTTGCTACGTCTCTTGCTACGTCTCTTGCTACGTCTCTTGCTACGTCTCTTGCTACGTCTCTTGCTACGTCTCTACCGAGGGATGTGTTGCAATCATTTATTGAATCGGTATAAGGTAAGGAAAAGAAGGTGAGGTAAAATTTGTACCTCATGGAAGTGACATCCACAATATTTGACAGTAGGGTGGGCAATGCCCACCTTACTAAATACACCTCACCTAGCATGAAAAATATCATCAACGCCTTACCTCGCTTTACAAAGTCCTTTGTGAGCAGTGCGTTGCACACCCGTACTATTGGGAGCGTAAGCTGTAAGTACCACCTGACCCTTACTGTTAAACACCCATCCTTGGGCAGGTACAAACCTCTTCGCCGTAGGAGTTGATTTTGGTTGACTGGCAGTGGGATTACTAGCAGTAGTATTACTAACTACAGGTGTTGCTAAACCTACCCGTACCGTACCACTACTTAAGTCTTGAGTGGGACTGGATGGTAAACCACCCCGTCCAGTGGCGACAAATGTACTACCAGCACCTTGCTGACAGGGGTTTTGAGCGACTTGATTCTTGGCATCTACAACAGTTTCTGGTAATTCCACTAACCCGTTGGTGGGATCTACTTCTGGGTTATTAATGGTTACGGTTCCGGAAATGCCAAATTCTGAACTGGTGGTAATATCGCTGAAATCTGTTGAAGCATCACGGGGGACAATACCAAAAATACCTTGGGCAGTAATATCAACTCTACCCCCATTACCCCGATTAGCATTAGCACTAATATCACTGTTTTCCTTGGGTAAAGCTACTAATACTCCAGTATTAATTCTGATGTTACCACCATCGGTATCTTGGGTAGCATTTGTAGATATTGTGCCACCACGGCGCAGGAGCAGGAGTTCGTCAGATACTATATTGATGTTTCCTGGTTTGCCAGTTCCTCGACTGTCTGCTGAGATTCTGGCACCGTCTAGTATTTCTACGGTTTTGGGGTCGATGGAGATATTACCGCCATTTCCGGTAGAATCTCCTCTGGTGTTGGCGAATATTCCGCTTCTAGTTCCAGAAATACGAATCAAATCTGAAACATTTAGCTTAATATTTCCTGCATTTCCTGCTCCAAATGTATCAGAGGTGATTATAGAGTTATTTGTCAAAAAAAGTGACCCAACATTAATAATGATGTCTCCACCATTTCCATTTCCTTGATTACTAGTTACCAACTCAGCACCATCGTTTAAAGAAAAGGACTGTGCCGAAATTTCTACATCACTACCATCACCATTTGCGTTGGAAAATACATCAGCTCTGATTCCACTGCCCCTTCCTGAAAAAGAGACAGATTCCTTAGCTTTTATTGATACACTGCCAGGATTTCCTTGAGTATTGGAAAAGAAACCAGCTTGTATCTGAGAGGTATCGGTGACAGAAACTGTTCTCCCTTCAATTTGAATATCACCCACATTACCTACTGCAGAAACTCCCTGAGGGTTTCCTATATTGCTCAAAATTAAGCTCCCTTTAGAAATGGAGATAGTATCTTGAGCCTTGACGGTTATATTACCAGCATTACCTATTCCTTCATTGCTGGTTAACACTATAGCGCCATTGGTTAAAGAAAAAGACCCAACATTAATAGTGATGTCTCCACCATTCCCATTCCCTTCATTCCTAGTTACCAACTCAGCACCATCGGTTAAAGAAAAGGACTGTGCCGAAATTTCTACATCACTACCATCACCATTTGCATTGGAAAATGCATCAGCTCTGATTCCACTGCCTCTTCCTGAAAAAGAAACAGATTCCTTAGCTTTTATTGATACACTGCCAGAATCTCCTTGAGTATTGGAAAAGAAACCAGCTTGTATCTGAGAGGTATCGGTGACAGAAACTGTTCTTCCTTCGATTTGAATATCACCCACATTACCTACTGCAGATACTCCCTGAAAGTTCCCTACATTGCTCAAAATGAAGCTACCTTTAGAAAGGGAGATAGTATCTTGAGCCTTGACGGTTATATTACCAGCATTACCTGTTCCTTCACTATTGCTTAACACTCTAGAACCATTATCAAAAGAAACATTATCACGAGCGTTGATATTTATCTTTCCCGAATTTCCCTGTCCAAAGGTACTGGCACTAATGGAACCACCATCATTTAACACAACTGAGCCAGCAGCTTTGATATTTACATCACCACCAGTACCAACAGCATTAGTATTCACTCGATTCCTAACAGAACTTCCAGAACCAGATATGGTGATAGTATCCAAAGCATTTAATGTGATATTTCCTGCTTGACTACCAACAGAACCAAAATTTGTTGCTAGCCCACTACAAACAGGGTCTGCACCAATTCCAGCACAAAGATCGCTGTTACTGAGAATATTAATATTATTCGCATTAATGCTAATACTACCCTTATCCCCACTGGTAACATCCACGTCAGCTGCATTCATAGATACATCAGCTCGCGCCACATTCTCAGGAAAGCTCAAGCTAAAATCATTATTTATCCCAACTACTCCCTCAGCAGCCAATGCTCCTAACTCAATTCTTCCTCCCGGCGCTCTAAGCCTTCTACCATTTAAATTAATGTCACCACCCACAAATGCCAAGGTTTTTTCTGGCTGCACCTCAACAGAGACTGAGTTAGATGTTGGATTCGTTACCTGGTCATTACCAATGGTAATACTCCCCGGATTATCCCGAAACTTTAACCCAACAGGCATATTTACCGTCAACATGGGTGGTGCTTGGGGATTGCTGGCACTAAACTCAAACCCATTGTCAAAAGTGAAACTATCTGACGTACTGGCAAAAAATGAACCAGATACATCCAAACGAGCATTCGGTCCAAATATAACCCCCTTGGGATTGGCAAAAAACAAGTTCGCATTGCCTAAAACCCCTAAGGTTCCCAAAATATTAGAACGATTACTCCCTGTTACCCGACTAATAATATTTTCAATCCCCGCTGGGTTGGAGAAATAAGCTCCCCTTCCTCCATCAATATCGAACTTACTAAAACTATGGAAGAGGTTTTTACCACGAGTCGCGCCACCATCAATTCTATCGCTGGGAATACTTTTACCCACATCAACATTGGTAATAACCAGAGAATTTTCATTTCCCAAAGTGGTATCAGGAGTAATTGATGGGGATTGCGCCCTCACACTGCTGACAGTTACCAAAGTTCCCCAAGTGACTAGAGGAACAGTTAGGTATAAAAGAGATTTGCACGCTGGTTTCATATAGCTTTACCTGAGGTTTTCAATTCTAGGTATGTAATCGGAATAGATAAAAATGCCCTAACGCGCTGCACAAAGTCCTTTATGACTAGTGCGTTGAACACCCGTACTATTGGGAGCGTAAGCTGTAAGTACTACCTGACCTTTGCTGTTAAATACCCATCCCTGAGCGGGTACAAACCTCTTCGCCGTGGGAGTTGATTTTGGTTGACTGGCAGTGGTATTACTAGCAGTATTTTTACTAGCTACAGGTGTTGCTAAACCTACCCGCACCGTACCACTACTTAAGTCTTGAGTGGGACTGGATGGTAAACCACCCCGTCCAGTGGCGACAAATGTACTACCAGCACCTTGTTGACAGGGGTTTTGGGCGACTTGATTCTTAGCATCTACAACCGTTTCTGGTAATTCCACTAACCCCTGGGTGGGATCTACTTCTGGGTTGTTAATGGTTATATTGCCACTTAATGCTGGATTACCTCCGGTGGCACTAATGTCATTAGTTGGTACTTGGCTGAAGTCTTGAATACCTAACCTTTCTAAGTCTTGCTGGCTGCGAATTGTAAACCCAAATATACCAAGGGCATCAATCTTAATTGCACCTCCTTGCCGTTGGGCATCGGCACTGATATCGCTGTTTTCGTTAGGTAAAGCTACCAGTACGCCAGTTTTAATGTCGATGTTACCGCCGTCAGCGTTAGAGAAAGTGGATATTGTGCCACCACGGCGTAGGAGTAAAAGCTCGTCTACTCGTATATCAATATCTCCACCCCTTTTTTGTCCCTGGTTTTCCGCAGAAATTTTACCCCTATCCCGGACAATTAATGTGTTTGTGTTAAGTTTTACCAGCCCACCATTCCCTATACTTCCTTCTCTAGCTTCTGCACTGATTTGACTAGTGAACACACGATTTGTTGTTTTCCCAGTAACTTCTCCGTAAACTTCTATAAACTCCTTAGCATTGATTTTTAAAATACCTGCATCACCTTCACCTTCAGTCAATACTGTTATTGCACCTCCATCTCTAACGCGCAATCTATCAGTTTCGATGGTGACAGTGCCACCAAAATCACCTTTGGGTGGAACCGTGGTTTCATCTTCATCTACTTGAAAGCCAGCAAATATACCCCCCTCAAAGAAGTCTGCTTTACCTGGAGTGTCATAGATATCGATATCGTTAGCGCGAATGAATAACTTGCCTCCATTCCCTTGTCCGAAAACAGCGACTTGGATTTTACCACCATTACCAACACTTAAGCGTGAGGTTTCGACGGTTAGCTCTCCACTGTCACCTTTGCCTCGGGTATTGACTTGAGAAAACAAGCCAGCAGGGTTTCTACGTTGTTGTTGATTAAAAACTTTTCCAACAATATCTACAGACTCGGAAGCTTTAACGGTAAGATTACCTGCATCTCCATTGCCAAAAGTCGAAGTTCCTACTTGGGAGCTTCTAATCACCAATTTTTTCGTATCGATGGTTAAATTCCCAGCATTCCCCGTGCCTCCGGAACTAACCCTAGCACTTATACTACTATTTTTTCCAGGTTCTTCTGTGCCTAGAACTTCTACTAATTCAGTGGCTTTGATAGTTATATTTCCTGAGTTTCCTTCTCCAGCAGTGGCAGATAGTATTAGAGAGACATTTTTGACGGAGAGTGAGCCTCTGCTGACGGTGATATCTACCCCTCCACTGTTGCCGACAGCATCACGCGATACGTTACTAAATATAAAACTATTATCAAAGGAGACATTATCACGAGCATTGATATTGATCTTTCCCGAATTTCCTTGTCTTTGAGTGATGGATTGTATTTGAGCACCATTTGTGAAGGAGAGTGAGCCTGTGGTGACGTTGATGTCTACCCCTCCACTGTTGCCAACAGCACTACCCAATACGTTACTGAATATAGAACCATTATCAAAGGAGACATTATCACGAGCATTGATATTGATCTTTCCCGAATCTCCTCGTCCAAAAGTGGCAGATGCTATAAAAGCGCCATTTGTGAAGGAAAGTAAGCCTGTAGTGATATCTACTTCTCCACTGTTGCCAACAGCCCCAGTGAGTACATTGTTAATTATAGAACCATTATCAAAGGAGACATTATCACGAGCATTGATATTGATCTTTCCCGAATCTCCTCGTCCAAGAGTGGCAGATGCTATAAAAGCACCATTTGTGACAGAAAGTGAGCCTGTGGTAATGTTTATCCCTCCACTATTACCAACCGCACGAGGATTCACCAAATTCCTAACTGAGCTTCCTGAATCAGATATGGTGATAGTTTCCAAAGCATTTAATGTGATGTCTCCTGCTTGACTATTAACAGAACCAAAATTTGTTGCCTGCTCTCCACAAGCATCATCCGCACCAATTCCAGCACAAATATCACTACCACCAAGAAGATTGATATTCTTAGCATTGATGCCCACACTACCTTTATCCCCACTAGTGACATCCACATCACCAGCGTTTATGGATACATCCGCTCGCGCCACATTCTCAGGAAAACTCAGGCTGAAATCATTATTTATCTTAACTACTCCTTCAGCAGCCAGTGCTCCTAACTCAATTCTTCCTCCCGGCGCTCTGAGTCTTCTACCAGTTAAGTTAATGTCACCACCCACAAATGCCAAGGTTTTTTCTGGCTTCACCTCAAAAGATGGTGATTGGGGTGTTAGAGTTTGTTGACTATTATCAATGGTAATACTCCCCGGATTATCCCGAAACCTTAACCCAATGGGCATATTCACACTTAACAATGGTGAAGGCTGAGTATCCGTCGCGCTAAACTCTACCCCTCCATCAAACAAAATACTACTAGCGGTACTTGCAAAAAACGAACCACCAATATTTAAGCTGGCATTGGAACCAAACACAATTCCCTTGGGATTAATTAGAAATAAGTTCGCCGCACCTTGAGCTTGAATTAATCCATTAATGTTAGAAACATTCCCACCAGTGACACGCCCAAAAATGTTAACAACATCTGTTGGGTTCTGAAATCTGGCAGAACCATTATTCGGAACAGAAAAATTACCAAAGCTGTGGAAAAGATTATTTCCTGCTCTATTCCCTTGGGTAATATCAAAATTTAAATTATCATTACTTTGCACCTGGGTAGAAAGGGTCCCATCCGTAGTGATTGATTGCGCTCTCACACTGCTGACAGTTACCAAAGTTCCCAAAGTGACTAGGGGGAAAGTTAGGTATAAAAAAGATTTACACGCTGGTTTCATATCACTTTACCCGAAATTTTCAATTCTAGGTATGCTCGATTTCCGATCAAAATGTCCTACCGCGCTCTACAAAGTCCTTTATGACTAGTGCGTTGAACACCAATACTATTGGGATCGTAAGCTGTAAGTACCACCTGACCCTTGCTGTTGAATACCCATCCTTGGGCAGGTACAAACTTCTTCGCCTTGGGAGTTGATTTTGGTTGACTGGCAGTGGTATTACTTGCAGTAATTTTACTGGCTACGGGTGTTGCTAAACCTACCCGCACCGCACCAGTACTTAAGTCTAGGCTGGGGTTAGGTGGTAAACCGCCCCGTCCAGTGGCGACAAATGAACTACCAAATCCTTGTTGACAGGGGTTTTGGGCGATTTGATTCTCCGCATCGACAACTGTTTCTGGTAATTCCACTAACCCATTCTCAGGGTCTACTTCTGGGTTGTTAATGCTTATGGTTCCAGAAATACCAAATTCTGAATTAGCGGTAATGTCACTGAGGTTTGTAAGAGAGTCACGGGAGACAATACCGAAAATGCCTTGGGCTGTAATATTAATTCTACCTCCGGTACCTTGCACGGCGTTAGAAGTAATATCGCTGTTTTCCTTGGGTAAAGCTACTAATACTCCAGTCTTGATGGTTATGTTACCGCCATCGGTATCTTGGGTAGAGTTTGTGGAGATTGTGCCACCACGGCGGAGGAGTAGGAGTTCGTCAGATACTATATTGATGTTTCCTGGTTTTCCAGCTCCTCGGCTGTCTGCTGAGATTTTGGCACCATCTAGTATTTCTACGGTTTTGGGGTCGATATCAATGTTACCACCATCACCTGTAGAGTTTGTGCTGGTATTAGCAAATATTCCGCTTGCAGGTCCTAGTTCTCTATCAAAATCAACATCTTCACCTGCTTGTTCCAATATTGCTAATCTTTGATCAAAGTTAGATTCAATACCAGCAATAGTAATGCGGTCATCTATATTAAGTTTAATATCTCCAGCTTTTCCAGCGTTCGAGGTACTTGTTACTACTTTTGCGCCGTTGATAGCAGAAAAGTTTCTGGCGTTGATGGTTATTATACCTCCATCACCAGGGTTTTCAGTTGATGCAATTACTATTGCACCATCTGCAATACGAAAGTCACCTGTTGTAACGGTAATATCCCCCGCAGCTTTAGACTCAGTTGCAGTAGTTCCTATTTCTCCACTAGCTAACAAAGCGCTGGAAAATCCTGTCTCACTAAAACCAACTATATTGATGAAATCAGTCATGTTTACATCAATATTTCCTGCTTTACCGATTCCGGGTGGTTGATTATTTATTGCACGAACAACTGAAGTACCTATCTGCGATCCGTCTGTTGCGGTAAGCGATCGCCCCGTAAGATTTATATCACCCCCAATACCTCTGCCTCCGGCATCTACAATGCTGAGAATAAAGCTAGTTTTGGCAAGGTTTATGGAATCATCCACTGTTACTGATATTGTTCCTGCATTTCCTATACCAAAAGTACTGGAATTGATTTGAGCGCCATCTGATAAAGACAGGGTTCCAGCTTGAATATTAATTTCTCCAGCATTTCCTTCACCTCCAGCTACATTACTGAAAATTGCGCTAGTGAAAAAATCTTGAGTTCCAGCATCACCAATGTTGCCCGCATCTACAACAGGATCAATGTTGCTAAACCCTGTAAGCGATACTTCTCCACTGGCTACAAGGCTAATTTTTGTTCCATCACCCTTTCCTTTAATTGCACTTTGCAGTTGAGAACCATCTCTAAGGAAGATATTTTTGGCAGTCAGACTAATTTCCCCAGCGTTTCCGATTCCATCAGTTTCCACATTACTGAAGATATTGCTTGAATTAGCCAGGGTTATATCTCCATTTTCTACCTGTATACTGACCCTGCCAGCATTTCCTTGACCAAAGGTGCTAGAAGATATTGCAGAACCATTTATAATAGAAAGCTCTCCTGCTTTAATATCAATTTCTCCGGCATTACCTATTGCAGAAAATACAGATTCACCTACTGTGAATGGTTCAACATTACTGAAAATACTGCTTGAATTAGTCAGGGTAACGCTTCCATTTGCTACCTGTATATCTACCCTACCAGCATTTCCCAATCCACTAGTGCTAGAATTTATTTGAGCACCGTTGGTAATAGAAAGCTCTCCTGCGGTTATTTTTATATCACCCGCTTTTTTTTGTACTCCTACATCTGAACTTAAAAAATTAGCACCAGAGCCTAAAGAAGTAGAGATTAAACTAGGAAGACCACTATCGTTAGCACCATCGAGATTAATTTTTCCGTCAACATTGATAGTGATCTTTCCTCCATTTCCTTCCCCTATGGTGAAGTTCCCTGAATTATCAAAATTTATTCCATCAACAGTACTTAGTATTTGAGTACCGTTAGTAATAGATAGATTTCCAGATTTTATATCAATATCAATATCTCCAGCATCACCTTTTCCAGTTGATTCAACTTTACTGACGATACGGCTGGAATTAGTCAGATTCACATCTCCATTTTCTACCTGTATATTAACACTACCAGCCTTACCTTCACCAGAAGTACTGGTATTTAGTTGAGCACCATTTAACAATAAAGATGAAGTCTTGATAGAAATATTTCCTGTGTCTCTCGCATTTCCTGTATCTCCTGGTAATCCAACTGAAGACTGTATCTGCCCACCTCTTAAAGAGACTGATTTTTTCGCATTAATAACCACATTTCCACTATTACTTGAAACTAAACCAAGATTAAGGGAACCGATCAAATAATTACCATTACCTTCGAGTATACTAGTATTGATAATGACATCTCCTGGTATTACTGTTGCACTGTCTGAAGCTATACCCACATTAGCAATATTACTTTGCTGCTGAGCATCTCCTTGAATCATCAGTTTGTTTGTAGCATTTATGACAATATTACCTCCTTGCACAGTTGATGTCCCCGAAGCAAAAGGTACTAAAAAAATATTACTCCCTTCTAAAATTTCTATATTTTTTGCATTAATTGCAATACTAGTTCCTCCGATACCGGATAGATCAAATGCTCCAATACCAGAAGCATTTTTTAGTAAAACATTACTTTTTTCTATATTCTCAGGGAAACTCAAGTTAAAATCATTGTCAATTCTAATAACTCCCTCTTTAGCTAATCCTCCAATCTCAACTTTTCCTCCTCCCAAAGTTCCAATTGTTGCTCCATCAAAATTTACATCACCACCGATTAAAGCTAAAGTTTTTCCAAATGATAGTGCTAGTGTTGCTCCCTCATTCGTAATACTCCCCGGATTATCCCGAAACCTCAACCCAACAGGCATATTCACTGTCAATAAGGGTGGCGCTTGGGGATTGCTAGCACTAAACTCAAACCCATTGTCAAAAATAAAACTATCTGATGTACTGGCAAAAAAGGAACCAGCTACATCCAAACGAGCATTCGGTCCAAATATAA
>JASJDS010000174.1 GCA_030065055.1 Calothrix sp. MO_192.B10 | reverse complement strand
CCCTTCGGGTTACGCGCTCCGCGCACGCTATGCGAGCGCCACTTTGGCGGGACGGAAACCGACACCGCCAAGTGGACTCACCGCCAACTTCTCTCCGCCTGACGGCACCCCTCTCCTTAATAAGGAGAGGGGCTGGGGGTGAGGTTCAGTCTTACATTTAATTACGCCTACCTACTTACCAATTTGAAAAAAGAATGGGACAGGTAGATGTATAGAACCCAGACATAGAAGGTGATTTCCAATCCAAAATCTAAAATCTAAAATCCAAAATGGTTCAGGTGTGAGGGAAACATGGCTAAACATCAATCATCTGGCAGCAAATACTTTGCAGTCACCATTAGTTTACTACGCGATCGCAAATTATTTTTAGAGGAAATTCAACAAGGGGTAAGGCTACCGACAAAAATCATTTCTTTACTCGTTTGTAGTTCTTTATTCCTAGCAGTTTATGGGGGGATTATTGGTGCATTTCACAGTTGGATGCAGGCTTTATCCTCGGCTGTCAAATTACCCGCTCTTTACTTACTCACATTATTCATTTGTCTGCCCACACTGTACTTTGCCAATATTATCTTTGGTTCCAAACGTACATTTGCCCAGCATTGTGCTTTGGTATTAACGGCGGTATCAATTACTAGCGTGATGTTATTTAGTTTCGCGCCAATTTCCCTATTTTTTATGATTAGCACTAATAATTACCAGTTTCTAATTCTGCTCAACGTAATTATTTTTGCAGCCACAGGTATTGTGGGTATTGCTACCTTATATAAAGCCACCAGCATCGTCTTAGAGCAGGATGGAGAAGGTAAAGATATTCGCAAAAAACTGATTCGTTCGTGGTTATTTCTGTATGCCTTTGTTGGTATTCAATTAGGATGGACACTCAGACCATTTTTTGGTACTCCTAACTCTCCCTTTCAGTTATTTCGAGAGAGAGAAGGTAACTTTTATTTAAGCATTATCCAGTCCTTAGGACACCTGTTGGGTTTCCGTTAATTACTAGGAATGATAAGTTCAATTAACTGAAGCCCATCTTAAACTCTTCTTCTCTGCGCCTCTGCGCCTCCCTTCGGGTTCACCACTTTGCTTATGCCGGGGAACCCGTCCACCGCAAGTGGTTCACTGCATGAGACAAATTCACATCTTACAATTAATTATTTGTCAATAATAAATAACAAAAATTCATGTTAGAGAAAAAATCTCCAGGGATTAAACACTTTGATATCCTAATTCAATTATTACGCGATCGCCAGAGTTTTTTACAGGAAATTAGTGAGGAAGTCAGATTACAAAGCAAAGCCAACTCTCTGCTAGTTTCTAGTTCTATTTGCTTTGCCATGTATGGCTGTATTATTGGAGCTTCTCATAGTTGGCAACAGGCATTATCTGGAGCAATCAAGATGCCAGCCTTCTATTTATTAACCCTGATTATTTGTTTTCCTACCCTGTTCTTTTTCAATGTTTTATTTGGCTCCCGTAGTAGTTTACAACAGCATTTTGTGATATTACTCACAGCAGTATCAGTAATTAGCGTATTACTGTTCAGCTTTGCACCAGTAACTTTATTTTTCTTAATCACCACTCCCAACTCTTACCAGTTTTTCAAGATTTTAAACGTCTTGATTTTTGGGATTACAGGTGCATTTGGAGTGAAATTTCTTTACGACGGGATGCAGTTACTTTCCAAGAAAGATGAAGTGGGTAAAGGTACTCGCACCACCATTTTAAGATCCTGGTTACTATTATATGCCTTTGTGGGTATGCAGTTAGGATGGTTCCTCAGGCCATTTTTTGGTTCTCCTGGTTCTCAATTTCAACTATTTAGACAGGTAGGTGGTAACTTCTATTTGGATATAGTAAGGGCATTTGGTGAAATCTTAGGCTTACGTTAAGTGATAGTTGATAGTTGTTGGTTGTTAGTTGTTAGTTGTTGGTTGTTAGTTGTTGGTTGTTAGTTGTTGGTTGTTGGTTGTTAGTTGTTGGTTGTTAGTTGTTAGTTGACAGTCTTTAATTCATCACTCCTTCACTCCTTCACTCCTTCACTCCTTCACTCCTTCACTCCTTCACTCCGAACTCTAAATACTTCCATACACGGGGACAGCAGCACCACGCACATCCTTCGCGGCTTCAGAAGCTAAAAAGCAAATTACCTGTGCCAAGGATTCTGGTTTTACCCATGTATCAGCATTCTCTGCTCCCATAGCACTGCGGTTAGTGGGAGTATCAATCACACTAGGAAGGACAGTATTAGCAGTAATATTAGTACCTTTTGTTTCATCTGCGATCGCTTTTGTTAAGGCAACAACCCCAGCCTTAGAAGCACAATATGCAGCGAGTTGTCCTCCAGGCTCCACAGCACCCCTAGAACTCACCGTCACAATCCGCCCATAACCATTATCTAGCATTCGCCGTAAACTATGTTTACAAACCAAGAAAGTTGTATGTAAATTTAAATCAAAGTCCCGCTTCCAGTTCTCAAAACTATATTCGTGGGTTGCTCCCATGGCAAAACCACCCACCAAATGAATTAACACATCCACCCGTGGCAAATCATTCACCAGTTTTTCTACTGCTGCTTCGTCATTCAGATTAGACTCCACAAACCTAGTTCGAGCAAAGTCAGCAGGTGAAATAAAACCTTTGAGTCTTTCTACTCCCCTAGGATTAATATAGGGGATTGTTACCTCTGCACCCGAAGCGAGAACAGCTGGTGTCACACCCAAACCCAATCCACCAGTACCACCTGTCAGTAAAACTTGCTTGCCTTTCATGGTTTTGACACTCCTGAACACTCAATTCTTAAGATACTTGTTAAGTAGGCAGGCGTAATTAAATGTAAGACGCTTACCTCACTCTGCCTGACGGCACCCCTCTCCTTGGCACCCCGCCTGTGAGGTTTTATATTTAATTTGACTCAGTTACTTAACATTCATAATTTATTACCATAAATCGAGCAATCAAAAATTATCAAAATATTAATTAAATCATAAATTATTTGTGATTGACAATTTAGTAATTACGTTATATTGAAGTTATCTTTTTGCCCTCTACTCTAAGTTAGAGTTATTATGTTTGACCTTGGCGTAGCTGATGATTGAGCACTGTTATATATCTTAATTTTGTTGGATTTTGACCAAGATTTTGAGCATTAATTCCTGAATATGACAAGCTCCAGAATTATCTATAGAATTGATTGAATCAGCAATTTTTTTGTAGTGGCGATCGCTAATCGTATTTTTAGAGCTGACATTGTGAAATAACTACCAGAAAAGCTTGGGAATATTTCATTCGCAACCTTCATCTTTAAATTGAGATAATTAATTAAGTAGGAATACTTTTGTTAAGCAGTGATACAGTATTTACCCAGTAATATGTACAATTGTTCTCTCCAATCAGAGAACAGTTTGTCAGAGAGAAGTATCGCCAATTATATTGGTAATGCTTGCGAACAATAATTAGAAAACTTCAGCTCTAACTCAACATTTTCTCAAAACCAAAGGAGTTATTGAAAAATTAATTCATTTATCAAAATATAACTTGGTAACTAAAAATCGCTCAGATGTCAATCTATTTTTATATCATGTAAGCACAAAAATATATTTTTTTAATATTCTTTCATCTTTGTGATTCGATGATTCTGCAAAGTTTTATAAATACTCCCTTGTGCAAAAAAATAATCCAGTTAATATATAAATGTAGGTTGAATTTTTTCTCAAAAGCCTACAAAAAATAACAGTAAATTTTGAAGATAGATCAAAGTTAGATTAACTAAATTAATCTTCAAAATTACATCTGGGAAATGCGTAAACCTTATCCCGAAAAAAACGGTATGATTTCTGGAATAGAATACTTATGTTTTCTAACAGAAATATCTCATACATATCGCCGATAGTAGGGAATAAATCAGCAATAATCGCAGCCGTTTGGAATCGATTCTCTGGCAAAAGGATAAGGAGCAGAAATGATGAAAGCTAAACAAGTCATGACTCAAAATGTAGCTACTATTCGCGCTTCAGCTACTATCACAGATGCAGTCAGACTAATGAGACTTAAAGAATTACGGTGCTTGATTGTAGAACCTCGTATGCCAGGAGATGCTTACGGTATTATCACCGAAACTGATATTGCAGGTAAGGTAGTTGCTTGTGGTAAAGATCCCAAAAAAGTGCGTGTCTACGAAGTAATGACCAAACCTTGTATTGTGGTTAATCCCGATTTAGAAGTAGAATATGTAGCACATTTATTTGCCAATACAGGTATTTGGCGCGCACCAGTAATTCAAGGTGAATTATTAGGCATTATTTCCGTCACTGATATTATCTTAAAGGGTGAATTTATCGAATCACCAAAAGTTACTTTCCTACACCAAGAACTCCAAAGAGCTATCTCCAATGCTCGTGCGGTTTCTGCCACTTATGGTACTCAATCTAAAGACGCGGAAGAGGCTTGGAATATGGTAGATGATATCGAAGCTGAATTAGGTTTCTATGGAGCAGCAGTGCCAACTGCACCAGTTAGAGAGCTACAGGATGAAGAGGGGCATTTAAGTAACTTTAAGTCTCATGCAGCATCATACTAAGTTGTAACTGCGTAATAATTCAATTGCGTAAATAGGATTCTGTGGATTGATGGTGGGTATTACCCCACCATTACCTATAGGATTACTATTTGATTTTTGAAAAACACGTAGGGTGTCCTGCCGCGCAGCGTAACGCACCATCCGGTAATATGGCGGGCGTGCGGAGTGCTGTTAGCATAATGCACCCTACAAGTACCTAATTTTATTCAATAATCAAACCGGATTCCTATATAGCAATAAATATCTACGGAAAAGAAGTAGAGACGTAAAATTTTACTTACGTCTCTAAAAGGGTATCTGCATACAACTAAACCATTCCACTTTTGAGTATATATAGCCTTCTTTTGTCATTCTGGAGAGAGAAAAATAAATGTAGGTTGGGTTTCACTTCGTTCAACCCAACAATACCAGGGTTTTTGGTTGTTGGGTTTTGTTCGTCAAACGCCACTGACTACAACGGAGGAAACCTCCCTAGTCTGTAAAAAGCTTAAAAATCTCAGTACACTTTCTGTTCCCTGTTCCCTGTTCCCTAGCATCACGAGTAATTTTACAAATCAAACTGGATTCCTATATAGGGTAATTATGAACTCAGAAATACAATCGAATTTAACTGTAGAAACTAGAGAATGGTTAGTTAAACAAGGCTATAACCCCCAAGATTTAAACCAGCCTGGTGAGAATGGTGATACAGCTTTAATGAAAGCAACTAAAGCAGGAATTTCTGCTGTCGTTAAAGAACTAATTGATGTGGGTGCCGATGTGAATGCAACTAATAATGATAGTAATAATGCTTTGTGGTTCGCTTGTTTTGGCAATCATTATGATTTAATTAATTTGTTGTTAGCAGCACACATTGATATCAATAACCAAAATGATAATGGGGCAACTGTCTTAATGTATGCAGCTTCAGCAGGTAAGGTAGATGTTTTAAAATTACTCTTAAAACATAACCCAAATCTAGATTTAAAAAATTTAGATGATTTTAAAGCCATAGATTTTGCCAGTAACATCGAAGCTTTAACAATACTTAAAAATGCAACCAAAGCAGGCAATAGTTAAAAGTTATCATGATGGAACTAAGCATTCCTACCATTCAGTTCTGGTTAATCCTAATTATGTAGACCCATCTACCCAACCATTATCATTTAAGTTTTATCCCCATTTTTATCGCCGACTAAATCTAGATATAAATAATCCAATTCACAAATTTATTTGGTTGACGAGTACTATTACCTGTGAGAAAAATTATCAAAACTCTCCCTATCAACTGCGAGTAAATCCATCTGCCGGTGGTCTGTATCCCACAGAAATTTATGTACAAATTAGGGGAATAGAGAACATCATTGATGGTATATATCATTTAGAAGTTGCAAATAATTCTCTATCACTAATTTACGAATTAATTGATGATGGTTTAGAAAATTATATTACACCCGGTAAATGTATAAATGGATTCATTTTTTTAATTAGTTGTGTTTATTATAGGTCTAGTTGGAAATATCAAAACAGAAGTTGGCGCTATTGCTGTTTGGATAGCGGACATCATCTTGGTGCCATTGCTGCTTCTGCATATGTCCACAACCGCAAGGTGCAATTAATTTTTGATTTTGATAAACTCGCTCTCAACTCCGATTTAGGCTTTGAGAATAAAGAGTTTGTTACTGCTTGTGCGATTGCTGGAGAGTTTCAAGACAAGCAAATCAGATCCCTCAGGCTGAAAGTTCCTTTTGTATGCGGTACTGATTACTTTGAAGCTAATCAATTCATTGAGGATGCCTATCAAGTTACCGCTGTACAACCAAGCTCACACAAAGAACTAGAGTTTCCTGTGTATGACTTTGAGCAGGAAAGGTTTTTTCAAGCAATTTGGAGAAGGCGCTCAATTAGACGTTTTCACAAACAGCCAATATCACAAGTAGATTATCTACGTATTTTACGGGAAGCTGAAAAACCTGTACCAGCAGAGCATTTTGAGGAGATAGAAATTTTTTCTGTTATCCATCGTGTTGACGATATGGCACCTGGTTTATATAAAGGAAGCAGTTTGATTAAAGAAGGTGATTTTTGTGACAAAGTAGGTTACTTGTGTGTAAATCAAGCGATCGCTAGAGATAGCGCAGTAACGTTATTTTTGGTATCCACATATCAAAATTACCAAACTGCCATGCAAATCGCTGGTTTCATCGGGCACAGAGTATATCTCATCAGTAATTATCTTGGTATTGGTTGTAGTGGCATTGGAGCCTTCTATGACGATGAAACCCAGGAATTTTTAGGAACAGATAAGGATGTACTCTATTCAATTGTCATTGGTAAATAATTAAGGAGATGTTCGAGAATAATGACAAGGAAGTACTATTTCTTTAATGAAGATGGATATGAAGATCCAAAAGAGGATCTACACCCCATGCAACTGACATCCGCTGATATTATCCTCCGTCAGCAACTAGAGCATTCTATAAGTAAATACTTCTATAATGCTTGCGATCGCCGCATCCAAGATTTACTATCTGTATGTCGGTGGTATTTTACAACTAAGGCTAATACCATGACCTTGGTGATTGAATGCCCAGATCAAGTTACTAACTGGCGGATATTACAAAAAATTGTACCTATGGCGGCATGGTTGAATAAGTTTTACTGTGGCGCGAAAATCCGCGTTTGTCCCCCAGATAGTCAAGGAATGCCTTTTGAAATGAGGGTGGATGAAATTGCAGTATACAGAGACATGGCGTAGAGCAGTTATCAGTTATCAGTTAACAGTTAACGGTTAACGGTTAACAAATCTAAACATTTTGTTGGATAATAGTGGTTATTTCTGCAACAACCGAATCAGCTGCATCTCTCACCGCAGGAGTTAACTCCAATCCGAAACCAAGATTCGCCGCTTCAATTAGGTAAACTGTTACATCTTGGGGAAACTCATCTTTAAAGATTTGCCTACCAGCGGCTAAAGCATTATCCCAACGAAAATCATGCAAATTATAACTGGGTTCCGGCAGTGCTTCTAATTCCTTTCCAGGGACTTTAAATATAGCACCTGCATCGGAACCCGTTGCACTAGCGTCAACAATTATTAACTTTGTGCTGCCTCTGGCTTGAAACATGACTTCCATTCCCGCCGTGCCACAGTCGTAAACCCGCACATGGGGATGGGGTTGTTGGGCGAGGTAGTTTTGCAGTTGTTGGGCGACTATTACCCCTACTGCGTCGTCACTGCGGTTGAGATTACCGCAACCAATAATGGTGAGCATGGAACTTTTTGGTGAAAAAGAGAGAAGGAGTTCGGAGTTCGGAGTTCGGAGTTCGGAGTTCGGAGGGAAGGAGTGAAGGAGGGTAGGAGTGAGGGAGTGAAGGAGTGAAGGAGTGATGAATTAAAGACTGTCAACCATCAACCAACAACTAACAACCAACAACTAACAACTAACAACTGTCAACCGTCAACCGTCAACTGTCAACATTTACTTATTACTTATTACTTATTACTTATTACTTCTTATTTGCCACTGCTCCTAATGCCGTCAAAGAAGCCTTTTCAGGACTCGTTAAACCTGTAATATTGGTGATTTCCATCCCTTCATAAAAGCGATGATAATCCAATTGTTGGAGGGGTTTCCGGGTTTGGAGATCCCACAATTGAATCTTCTCATCTTCTCCGCCACTGGCAAGCAATTTACCATTGGGACTGAAGGCTACGCAGCGAATTGGTTGTGTATGTCCATTTGCTAATGTATCTAATAATGCACCCGTTTGTGCCTGCCATAACTTGACTGTCCTATCACCACTAGCAGTAGCAAGCATTTTGCCATCGGGACTAAATGATACTGAGTAAACTTGTCGGTTATGCTTATTTAAATTATACAAACATTTACCAGTATTAACATCCCACAGTTTGATTGTCTTATCCTCGCTACCGCTAGCAAGAGTTTTACCATCTGGGCTAAATGCCACAGACGAAACTAAATCTTTGTGGGCGTGTAGGGTTTGTATACACTTTCCTGTAGCCACATCCCACAATTTCACTGTACTATCAGCACTACCGCTAGCCAAGGTTTTACCATCAGGGCTAAAGGCAACTGCCCACACCCAATGGGAATGTCCCTTGAAAACCCGGATGCACTTCCTTGTATTGACGTTCCAAAGACGAATAGTATGGTCTTCGCTGCTGCTGGCTAGGGTTTGACCATCTGGGCTGAAAACCACACACCATACCCAATTCTCATGTCCTGTCAGGGTTGCTATCTCTTGACCATCACTAACATTTTGTATATCCCAAAGCTTGATTTGCCGATCCGCACTACCACTGGCTAGGGTTTGACCATCTGGACTAAAAGCCACTGTACGAATCCTACCTTGATGCGATCGCAACTGATGGCATTCAAAGTTTTGTAATTCCCACAAGCGAATTATTTTATCATCTCCACCGCTAGCCAGGATTTTACTATCGGGGCTAAATGCTAAAGAATAAACATCACGGGTATAACCTTGTAAAATATTCCAACAAGTTCCAGTTTCTACATTCCAAACCCTTGCTGTTTGATCGTCACTACTACTAATGAGGGTGCGTCCTGCTGGATGGAAAGCGACATCCCATACTTGGCTGGTATGACCGGATAATGTCCGCTTACATTTACCAGTCCCAGTATCCCATAATTTAATTGTTTGGTCTTCGCTACAACTAGCAATTAGGCTCCCATCAGCATTGAAGCGAACTTTATATATTTTGCGATCGTGAGCGGAAAAGTCCTGTTTACAATCCCCTGTTGCCAATTCCCAGAGTTTAATAGTTTTATCAATACCACAACTAACCAGTAGTTGACCATCAGGATGAAAATCTATGGCATAAACATCACCATAATGTCCTAATAAAATTTGCTGACATTCTCCGCTATCAATATTCCACAACCTGATACTACCGTCACCACTACCACTGGCAACAATATCTGGCTTGGTAGGATGGAAACTTACAGACCAAACCCAGCCAGTGTGTCCTGTCAAAGTTTTTTTACATTTACCTGTTTTAACATCCCAAATTTTAATGCTTTGGTCTTCACTAGCACTGGCTAACAGCGTACCATCACCATTAAACCCCACGGAATAAACTTTATTAGTATGTTCGCTCAGGGTATGAATACATTCACCACTGCTAATATTCCATAATTTAATTTTGTAATCAGCACTACCACTGGCAAGAATTTTGTTGTCAGGGCTAAATGCAAATGTCCACACCCAGCCAGTATGTCCTCTCAAAATACGAAGCTGTTTCACACCATCAGTTTGCCATAGTCGCACTTCCCCATTCATGACACCTGTGGCAAAATATGTACCATCATGACTAAAACTGACTGATACCAGGCTAGACATGGTATCCCGAAATACTGAGCCTGTGACATCGCTATTTGTAAATCTGGTGTTTTGTAATCTCACATCTTTAAAATAAGCCTGCCAAATAGTCAGATTGGAAAAATCCCATCCATCTAAACTAATTTGCGATTTATTAATTTGCAGGTGACGTAGTAAGTTGATAATATTACCCGCTACATATCCTTTTTTCGCTAATGGTTGCTTCTGTAACTGCTGCAATATATTTTGTAAATGAGATTCTAATTCTTTCTCATTACCAAAAAACCCAACTAGCTGCTTCTTCAATGGTTCCAAAATAGATCGCTCTTGGTTTTTACGGAAATAATCGAGCGATCGCGCCTTGATTAAGGGATACCCATTAATAATCTTGAAATCACCCCCGCGAATAATTTCCTCAGTGGCTTGAGCTATCAACCTTTCCGTGACATACTCTATTACCACAGATTGCGGACTGAACCTTCTTGCACCCACACCTGCTACTTTTTCAATTAGCGATCGCCGCAATAAAGACTCCACCGCTTCCAATATTTTCATCTTATCTGGTGTCATTAAATCTTTCTTGATCTGCGCTAAAGATACGCAATCGCGATCAATCGCCAACCAATACATCACTCCCTTCTCTAACTCAGATAAACGATGAAACTGTTCTGCTAAAAGTGTGCGAACATCCCCATAAACAGCCGTTTCTTTGTTAATTTGGCTTAAAAATTCACCAAGATTATTATTAAATAGCTCGTATAAAGTGGTAGCAACCATTTTCAGTGCCAATGGATTACCAGAGTAAAGCCGCACTAATTCCTGTAACTGTGCTTTGGAATAGGTCGAATCTGTAATTCCCTTATCCTTGAGAATGGCACTTGCATCTTCTAAATTCAGTCCTGTAAGTTGCAATACCTTAACAGGTAAATTTTTCCCTTCCAGCATTGCTACTTCTAATGGTTTTTCCCGACTTGTTAATAATAAACAACTCTGATGGGATGTTTCCGCAACTTTTTTAAATAAATCGCCATAATTCTTATACTCATCTCGATAGTTTCCTGCTAATTCATGGTTTTTCCCTTTACTACTACTTAGTAAAGAATCAACATTATCTAAAATTACCAAGCAACGGTGTTTGCGTAATGTATCAATTAGCCAGAGAATTTTCTTGTTATGATTCCCATCCTCCAAGTCCAAATCAGCCTGCTTGTCATTGGGTAGGAAGCGCAAAATCTCAGTCAGAATATCATTTAACCGTGGAGAATTGCGGAGGCTGCGCCAAATTACGTACTCAAACTCATCACCTTCACCTACCTCTTTAGTAATTTTGGCAGCAAGAATGGTTTTACCAATACCCCCCAATCCCAATACCGCAACCAAACGACAACGCTGATTGACAATCCACTGGGTTAGTTCTGATATTTCCTCTGCTCGACCCCGGAAATCTTCAACATCAACTGCTTCCCCCCAATCCTCACTAGTTTGTTGGTTCTTTGGTTGTCGAGCTTGATACTGTTGGTTTAAAGATTTCTTGAGCTCGTAAATTTTCTTGTTACTACTACCTGGAATTTGAAATTTTTTGTAACTTTCCCCCAGCCGTTTCCGTACCGCTGCTTGAGATATGCTTAACTTTTCTGAAATTTCTGGTCCAGAGAACCCCTTTAATGCTAATCGCAAAGCATCGAGTTCTGTTTTGGTTACACCTTGTTGGGTTGCTACCTCATTGATAAAAGCATCTGGTAGCTGGGATTCATTCACAGTAATATTCATATCACGTTAGCTCCATATCACATATAGCTATGTGAGATTTATTGTTTTGTTGAGCCCTTGAGAAAAACATTGTATTGACTTTCAGAGCAATTCACAATAGGCTTGTCAGCCATTACTGACGATATAAAACTTAACATTCTTCTCACTAATGTGAGAAGAATGCCTCTAATCCATTACCACTGGGTAATACAGAAAAATTATTGAATTCCACCAAGAAGATTTTTCATTTAAAGTCATAGTAAATAGCACAAGTAAATATACTTATTTTATTTTGAGATAAAAAACAATGATTTGCTTACTGCGATATAGTTATTGAGAATTTATTCCTTTATTTTACAAGCTTTTTCTTTTTGTTGTCATATAATTTAAATGAATAAATAGTATAAAACATAACTTTACATTAGATTGATGTAGCAATTTAGGAAATATGTAGATAAATAGCTTGTATTGCCGAATGCCCTAAACAAGAGTTGCAATTTTGATTATCTGTATATAATATTATTACTTAAGTAGGCAGGTAGATGTATGTGAGGGTGAAACGAGTGGTAACCTTACGGAGAATCAGGATATGACTATTTCCAAATTCCAGGAATTTTTACAAACTGGCGCAGCAATAAAGACACACTTGCATTTTGCAAATACACCCTTGCAGGTACAACCTCAACTTAATCAAAAGCCCAAGCAATCAATGGTTAGGTTACCTCCGGTTTTTTCTCACATGGATTTCCTGTTGATTCAAGTATTGTCTGAAACTGGACATGGTGATTTTCATGTCAGCATTGATAAGAAAAACCATGAATTTATAGTGTGTCTGAATAGTCACATTAGTCAGCGTTACTTTTTGAGTAAAAAGGAATCAGAGATTATGCAGAAGGCATACCACCAAATAATCGTAGATTGGAGCAAATGGTGGCTATCTAACAAATACACCTAAATATTTGCTTGCACGGAATTTTGAGAACAGAGAAAAAGGCAATATTTATCTAACATTCTAAGAATCGATGAATCAAATTAAATAACTGTGGACAATGAGATATTGGGCTTTCGATAAACTAGAAGTTTACAAGCCGGTAGTGCTATATCACCTACCGGCTTTTTGATTAAATGCATTGGATATCTATAAACCTAAATACCCTTAGGAGAATATGAACCATGACGAATAACAAATATAGTCTATTATTCCAATTGACTTTTCGATCCATCAAATTCTTTTTCTTGGCAATAATTGGTTTGTCTATCGCTTTGTTTTTAGCTATGGGGGTAGGTGCTTTGGGTATGGCAATTCAAATTTTTCCGTTAGTTTTCACTGTAATTTGTCGTGTGGGGATAATTATCCTATGTTTTATTGCCACAACTATGATTGTTGAATCTTTGCGTTAGTCCTCTAGCAAATATTTCAGGCTTTTTCAATAAATTGACATATGAGCTAGGAAGATAAAATTCGATCGCTGTGAAAAAACAAGGACAGCTTTTGGCAATGTTATATTCCTAGCTTTGACAAAAAAAGCCTGGGTAAAAACCAGGCTCTGTTTGTAATTCATTCAATTTCATTATAACTATGAAACGTAACAGAAATAATTCTTCTGAAAAGTTTCGTTACACTTTTGCTCGCCTATCTACATGGACAGGATACTTTATTGGTTTGTTAGTCCTATTCATACTTATGGTGAACAAAAATCCAGAAGCGATTAATCTAGTACCCGTAGCAAAGTTATTTTTTGAAGCTGCCAAAATTAGTGTGGAGTTGCAAAAAGACATAAAAAAGCTGGATAAACCTGCAAATCATAAGTAATTTGCCATAGATTTAACTCCACAGTACCGTATCCCTAACCAAGCAACCATCTCCCATGTGTAAAATGAAACTACCGTATCTAAGATTTTCGTTGTAAGTATAATTACTCATGTCGGTCTAGCTTGAGTTATTCTTCTGGGGTGATGTAATCTTTGTATAGGGATGCATTATTTTAAGGGGTGAGCGAAAAAGACTGTGGTCAAATAACAAGTAATAAGTAATAAGTAATAAGTATTTTGGCTCTTCCAGGCATTTTTTCGTTCACCCGATTTTAAATTAGAGACGGTATTTGTTTTATGCCAATTATATGGTGATATCATGTGGTGCAAATGGTCATTTTAAATCGGGGTGAATAATGATGACCGAAATAACCGCTAACTATGATGAAACTTGGAAAGAAGCAATTACTGAATATTTCGACTCATTTTTACAATTCTTTTATCCAGAAATTTATCCAAAAGTTGATTGGAATAAAAAACCTATTTCCCTTGATAAAGAATTAGAACAAATCACCGCAGCAGCAGAAACTCAAAAACGCCATGCTGATAAACTATTTCAGGTTTGGTTATTAAATGAACAAATTATTTGGATTTTGATTCATATTGAAGTCCAAAGTCAATATGATAAAGAATTTAATCAAAGAATGTTTATCTATAACTATCGAGCTTTTGATTTAAACCAAAACCACCTTGAGATTCGTAATTGTTGTAGGTTGGGTTAGCGATAGCGTAACCCAACAGAACCATTGCTATCGTTGGGTTTCATTCTTCAACTATAGTAGTGATGGCACATTTGAAAGGGTGCATCCCAGTTTTTATTATTCAATGAAATGATAAAATTTCAAGTGTCATTGCGAGGAGGAACGACGAAGCAATCCCAATGGTTGGGATTGCTTCGTTCCTCGCAATGACGGAAGATTATTAGGTTTTGCAAAAGTGGGATGCTCCTCATTTGAAAACTAAAGAGACGACGAGTAACTTATCGGAGAGGGAACAGTGGAAATGGAATTTATCCCGTCTACTTTACGAAAAAGGTTATAGCCGCAAAGAAATTATTGATTTGTACAAAGTGATTGATGTCATGATGGCTTTGCCGATAGAATTACAAGCCAGTTTTGAAGAAAAAGTAACTAATTATCAGGAGGAAAGAAAAGTGCCTTTGTTAAGCAATATTGAACTACGGGCCTTAGAGACGGGAGCAAAGAGAACTCGTAGAGAAGATATCATCAAGTTACTACAAAAACGTTTTGGTAATCTTCCAGAAAGTTTAGTAGAAAACATTAATCAAATTGATGATATTTCCCTTTTAGAAAGTTTAATTTTAGAAACAATTAGCGTTAATTCACCGGAAGAATTTCAACAAATTATTGATTCTCAATCACCGGATTTGGGTTAATTTAATTAATTTTAACCTTTTGAGGAATTACGATATTGTCATAATCAAAAAATGGTGCGCGACGCTAAAAATATTACTACTATGTACAAGATATATTAAAGCGTCACACACCCTACAAAAATACTGATACCAATTCTGTATGAAGCTGCGTTATATTTCCCTCACTCTAGAAGAGTGGGGCTATTATACGAACAAAGCCTGCCTACGCAGGCTAAATTTGGTGCATCTTTATAAAGAAATGGTATGAGAACAGAGACACTACAAAATTAGGGATAATAGAAATACTCCCTTCTCGGTGTAAGATTACCTATCTCCTAAACCTCTCTATCCTCTGTGTTCTCTGCGCCTGGAGTGGTTTTTTAATCAGTAATCTTTGGGCGGGATAGGAGTAGCCCAATATAAACTGATAACTGATAACTGTTAAAGCTATTATGGCTATCCTACTCGAACTAGAACCTGAAATTGAATCACGCTTGAAGGCTCAAGCCGCAGCCCAAGGAACATCTGTGGAAGTATTATTGAAAACTTTAGTGGAGGGGTTGCTAGCATCCTCATCGCAAGGGAGCATCTCACCTCAAGAACGAGCAGAAAGATTTGTAAATTGGGCTAGAAGCCACTCATCCATAAAAGCACCACCCCTTTCAGATGATGCAATTAGCCGCGAAAGTATCTACACCAGAGAAGATGAAATGTTATGAGCTATCTGGTTGATACAAATGTTTTGTTGCGGAGTATCCAAGAGACTCATCCAATGCATGAATCTTCACCTCAAGCAGTGAAAACTTTGTTAGAACAAGAGGAAGCTTTGTGTATAATACCGCAAAATTTGATTGAATTTTGGGTGGTTGCAACTCGTCCGATAGAAGTTAATGGATTAGGTTTATCGGTTACTGATGCTTTAAAAGAATTAGAACAAATGAAGACTTTTTTCCTTCTTTTACCCGATACATCATCAATCTTTACGGTTTGGGAAACCTTGATTAGTAAATACAAAATTATTGGTAAACCTTCTCATGATGCTCGGCTAGTTGCAGCAATGACAGTTCATAACCTAACCCATCTATTAAGGGAGCATCCCACTTTTTTAAAGATTCTGTCATTGCGTTAGCGCAGCTCCTCTGAAGGAGGCGCGTAACGAAGTGAAGCGAAGCATAAGTCCTTCGGACACGCTGAACGCGAACGCAAGATTTTCAACTAAGAACAAGTCCATGGGATTGCTTCGTCGTTCCTCCTCGCAATGACGGTTTAATTTTTCTCTACTTGCTAAATAAAATCTGGGATGCTCCCTCTATTAACGTTCAACACAAATGATTTTAAAAGATTTTCTGAAATAACTGCAATTGACCCTCCTAAATGCGATCGCACTTTCTTAGTTTTGAAATCAGAAATCGTTAGTCAGATTCTTAACAATGTTATTATTGTTGACTCCTGCAACCAAGACTTCGTTAGTAAAACCACTGATGGTATCCACAGCGAGGGCACTGGGGTTCAAGTGGGAACCACTACCAAAGAGGAAACTATCTTCCACTACATCGTCACTAACATCGCCTAATAAGGTGTCGTTGATTGCTGCATCTGCACTATCAGTCGTGGTGGCTGGTTCATCTACACTCAAGCCATTGTTGATTTCCGTGACGGGGGCTTGATTTAGTTGCTGGTTACCAAAATCCAAGTCAGTAACTACTTCACCAGCAGTGAGAGTAACGGTATGGGCTGAGGGTAAGGAATCGCTGTGTAAGTAAAGGGGGTTGTGGCTGGAGGTAGAATTGGTGTGAATAGTGGCTGAATCTGTTGCTTCACTGTTGAAGGTCAAAATAGCTTCCGCTAATGCCAGCATATCCACCCGTGGGAAGTCCAGACCTTTATCACTTGCGCTAATAATTACACCAGTTGTTGTCAGTAACTCACTAAATTCACTGACTGTAAGTTTGCGGCCTAGAGTTTCCATTGCTAATTGCTGTGCTAGGACGGCAATACCTGCAATGTGTGGGGTTGCCTGACTTGTACCTCCTAATGTTTTGGTACCACCCCTAGCATTTGCACCTGTGAGGGGGATACCGGGGGCAAGGATGTCTGTTTCGGTTTCATGGCGTTGGGAGAAGTATACAATTTGGTCGCTATCACTCCATACTGCACCCACCGCTAAGACGTTGGGGTCAATGGCGGGATATGCTAAACCTTGGGCGCGACCAAATTTCTGGAAATTGTTACCTGAAGCAGCGACAACAATGATACCCATGCTGTAGAGGGCTGCTAGTTCGTCACCTATGCCGTAACGGGAAGTTGCGGTATTCCAGTTTTGTTCGTCACTCAAAGAAAGGTTAACACTGGCAATGTTGTAGTTATCGGCGTTGTTAATTACCCACTGGAGGGATTCTTCTAAGTCAGATAAGTTACCAGAACCACTGTCCTTGAAGACTTTCAGGGCAATGATATCAACTGAGGGAGCAACACCTGTGTAAGTACTGTTACTAGAGGCTAATATGCTGCTGACGTGGGAACCGTGACCATTGACATCGCTAGCATCTGCATCATTATCGGCGAAGTCATATTGGTAGACAATGCGATCGCTAATTCCATCTCCATTGGCATCAGTACCAAAGAAGGGATGGTCAAGGTCGATACCAGTGTCAATAATGACTGAGACCAAGCCCCTACCATCTATGTCAGTGAAGCGGGGATCGCGACGGAAGTCATCAAGGTTAATTAAGTTACTAGCTTTGCTGTTGGTACTACTAGTGGTTAAGGTTTCGGATTCGCTGGGGGAGTAAATTTCGCTGGTGGAACCTGTAGTACTAATGGTGATACCGGGATCAGTTTTTTGCCAACCTTCTGGGAGGATTTGGGCAACGGTATAGGTGTCGGGGGTGAGGTCATTAAAGTTATAGTTACCGTTTTCGTCGGTGACAACATAGATTTCGTCATCGTCGAGGTATCTGTTGTTGTTAACATCTAGATAAACTGTCCAATCTGGAAGTCCAGTTTCTGCACTGGATTTAATGCCATCGCCGTTGAGGTCGTGGAAGATTTGACCACTAATACTGGCATAACCCTGTTCCAAACCCTCAGGATCAGAAATTCGTTTGTTTTCAATTGCTTCTTGTAGTTTTTGTTTGGCGCGATCTAGCCATTGTTTCCCATCTTCACTAAGATTAGGTCTAGTTTTGTTCGTAAACCTGTTGATATATTTTTCACCATACTCCATGTAATAGTCTGGTGGTTCTAAATCAGGGTTACGACGTTGCAAATATTGATAACTTTCTTGATAGTAGTCAAGAAAGTTATCAAAGATGTAAACATAGTCATACCACTCACCCCCCAGAATATTTTGCTCTCTAGTATTAACTACTTTCTCAGCAACCACATCCAAGGGAAAAATCTCTAAGTCTATGTCCGGGATACCAGAAATGAGTATATAATTTCCTGTTGCACCACTATAGTTAATGCCATCCTCCGTAGGGAAATTGAGGCGAGAATTGACCCCTCCTCCAGAATCGTCGTCTTGGGTAATAACTTCCCTTGTATCCCCATTGATCAATTGTAAATAAGCATCAAAATCTCGAGAAAATAAACTGATAGTAACAGGTTCGTTTACTAGAAAATAAATTAGCGGGAAGTGATCGTAAAAACTTCCTAGACGGCTTGGATTGTCTAGGTCTTTATTACTTAAACTTTCGGTGACAGTGACATTATTTACAGAAATTTCACGCATGACTAAAGTAAATTATCCCCAAAGAGATAATGATGGGTTTAGGAGAATAACGCTCAGGATATTCCTTCGGAGTATGGGCTAAGGAGGAAAGGAGAAAATTTATTTTTAAAGCCTTTTGTCCCTTGACCTCCTTCAAAGGGAGTTCCTTTACCCACGCAATCAACGTGAACTTCAGAGCAATGCTCCCCAGGAGTCGCCGGAGACAATCGTTGCACCCGTATAAAAAATATGAGGTACCTTAGTTGATACCCAAGGTGCGGCAAAGCCGCATTGAGAGCGATTGTGCTAATTGCATCAATCCCGTTAATAACACGATAATTTTTCTTTGAAAGAAAAAATCAGTATAATAACTGAAAATTACTATTTATAAGGAAAAATCAGTATAATAACTGAAAACTACTATTTACAAGGGGTGCGCTCAAAACCTTTTGGTGGTAAGTTCACCAAAAAACAGACTCTCATCAAGCCGTGTGGATTCATCCGTGGAGAATGAAATCCGGATAATTAGTTACCGCAAAAACCTCACCCCCTTCCCCTCTCCTTACTAAGGAGAGGGGAGTCCGTCGGACGGGGTGAGGTGACGACAATATGGTAAGTAAATGAGCGGATTTGATATCAAAAATGAATCTATCGTTTCAAGCCCCTGAATTTATCGATGAGGTAACAATTCTAAATTCGCTCATCTCAACCTCCCAGGAGACCACCACTTACCCGACAGGGAAGTGGTTGGAGGAATGGGAGGGAAATTACGAAACGGTTGTTGAGTGTATTTCTGTATAGCAGGAACAGCGAGACAACCAGTTGAGTAATTTCCAAATATTCAGGAACTAATAGCTTTTGCATTGTATCTTTTGG